>CAYWHY010000005.1:0-54850 GCA_964458255.1 uncultured Lachnospiraceae bacterium
CGGAATATACATAATACCATCTTCATACTTAAGATTCTTTGTATAAATAATATACCTGTCTTCCATTTTTAACTGATATTTTTGTATTAAGTAGTCAAAGGATTTATGTGACTTATAATTTGAAGATTTTACTTCTATCGGGCATATCTTTTTCTTTTTTATAGTTATAAAATCAATTTCATACTTCTTTTCCTTTTCGTTACCATCGGGCTTATATACGTATTCATGAAAATATAATTCATGTCCCGAGGCACGCAACATTTGTGCCACCATGTTCTCTAAAATCATCCCCTGATTAATTCCCAAATCATTAATAATCAAAGCCTTATACAAATCCTCATCTGTCTCGTCCCTGCTATTCATAATCTGAGTTACCAGCAATCCCGTGTCACCCATATAGAGTTTAAAATTACTTCTGTCTGAAAACAATTCAAGTGATATTTCCGGTTTCGTCACATTAATACACTCATTACCTATCATTGACTCCGAAATAAAACTCACTGCATCAACATAATGATTAAAACGGGCATTTTTATCTACTAACGAAAATTTGAAATGAGAATTTTTATTCTCAAGCTGCTCCGGAATCGTTTTATAAATAACCGATGCCTTCTCACGATTATCCGCATCATACTTTGCCAAATCCTCTTCATACAATGCTAAAATATTACGTTTTATAAAATCGATTTGTGCAAAAGTTTTACCGGTTACATATGCTTCAACTGCTTGCGGCATACCACCGATAGCCATATATGTCCGAAAAACTTTCATCACTTTCCTATGAATTGCATCACCTAAAGGTTTCTTTTTTTCAAAGGCATTTTTTATAGCCTCATATGTTATTTCATCCCCCAAAGCCCACAAATATTCCTCAAAGTCCATTGGATACATTTTAATGCGGTATTCTTCTGACGGAATAAGGATATCTTGTACATTTTTTCTTATACTGATAAGAGAACCGGTTTCCATATATTCGTATCTTCCATCCGCCACAAGATACTTAATTGCTTGCCTGGCTGTCGGAAACAATTGCACTTCATCAAAAATCAAGACACACTTTTTCCCCTTTAAGCTTCTTCCTTTTAAGAGAAACAAATTCCGAAAGAAAGTATCTAAATCATCCATATTTTCAATAAAATTATTTTTTACATCCTTGTTTTCTTTTGCAAAATCAAGAATCATATAATCATCATATTCTTTTTTTGCAAACTCCTCCACAATAGTACTTTTGCCGATACGTCTCGCACCTTCTAAAAGCACTGCCGAATTTCCTGCAGATAATTCTTTCCATTCCAATAATTTATTGTATACTTTTCTCTTAAAAATCACGTTTGCACTTCCTTTACTGATTTATTAACGCTATTATATCACGAATTTTCAAAATGTTAACACTTTATTTTTCACGAATTTTCAAAATGTTTCTCGTATGTTTTTCACGAATTTTTATTTTGTTAGTTCAACTATCCCAGCAACATCGAAACCAGTGGCATCGTGACTACCGAAAGCACTGTTGTCAGTGCAACACCTTTTGATGCCATCTCATAATCTCCATCGTACTGCTGCGCCAGCATGGCAGTCATGCTCCCTACCGGTGTCGACAGCATTACCATACAGACACCACAAATAATCCCGTTGTCCACAAATTGTCTGATAAGCAGCATACCGGCCACAGGAATTACCAAAAGCTTAATGGCAGAAAATATTAATAATTTTACATCCGTAAATAACTTTTTTAAATCCATAGTTACCAAAGACGCCCCGATTACCATCATACTTAAAGGGGCAGTTAAATTGCTCAAATGCAGTGTCGTTGCCTTAATAACGGAAGGAACCGGAAGTTGTAGCAGATATACCACGATGGTGATAATGCAGGCAATGACACCCACGTTCAAAATCCTGCTGACCGGAAAGCTTTCTTTAAAGCCTCCCTTTTTCTTCCATCCGGACACGGACGCCACACCGTAGGTATAAATCAGAATATTATACGGAATAGTAAATAAGGATGCATACAAAAGTGCACCGCTTCCGTAAAGTGCCGAAATTACGGGGAATCCCATAAAACCGATGTTTGAAAAAACCGTCATGGCCTGATAAGCTCCGCGACTTTTTTCTTCTATTCCAAGAAGCTTCGGAATTACGATTGCAAGCAAAAGAAGTACCGCATAAATTGCTGCTGCAATTCCTGCCGTGATTAAAAGTTCTCTTCCTTCAATCTTATCCTCTCCCATGCAACCGGTCAAAATCAGGGCCGGATTTGCAATATTCACTACAATGGCTGAAAGCTTCCTGCTGCTTTCATCCGTAATAATTCCTTTTTTGTAACAGTAAAATCCAACTCCCATAAGCAGGAAAAGGACTACCATCTGTTCTAACAGTAACATGATTTTCTCCTCTTTATCTCTTGCCATAACACCGCACTATAACGTTCCATTTTCCTTTTTTGCTAATCCCCTGACTTTCTGCAAAAATAAATTTTCCGCAGCCACGTACCGTAACAATGTCTCCCTCTTTTAAAGCATAGCTGTTGTTTTCACAAAGTCTGCCGCCTACAAATATCTTTTTCTGACGGAAATATTCCACACTCTCACCGCGTGAGAGACGATATACCTTAGAAATCACACCGTCAATTCTCTTAGACGCCACCTGGATTTTCATCTCCTGTAAATCCACTTCACGCTCCGCGGGAATCTCCTTTGCCTTTTCACAAAGAACCGGCGTATGCTTTACTCTTGTCAGATTTTCACAAAGGTAAGGTGCAATAGTCTCCGTACAGAAAAGATAACCTTCATTCTCTTTTAAAACAATATCTCCCAAGGTATCTCTTTCTATACCCAGATTCATTAAAGCTCCCAGAAAATCCCTGTGACTTAATTTGTCCGCGAATTTCTGCATAAGCGGTTTGATATGAAGACATACCACCGGGAAAGCTTCCGTATATCCGAAAAGCTCCTCACTGCCGAAGCGGAGCATCATCCTCTCACAGCCTTCGCTACCACCAAATGCTTCCCAAGGCATAAAAGAAAGTTCTCTCTCTATTTCATAAAACGCCGACATTTCCGAAAGTCCCAGAAAATCCGTGAAAGTATATGTATTATTTCGGTACGCTTTATCCGCAAGTTCCCGAAATCTTTTTTTCAAAAATTCATCTGTTCCCATACTAATGTTCTTCCTCTTGTAAATGACATCCTGACATATGACCGCAAAATCAACAAACTTGCGAATTAACATTTTTCTTTTTCAGACATCATCCGCATCAGCTTCCTGCGAACATGAACATATGCCGGTATCAAAAAGATATCCGCAAAAATCCATGCCAGGGGACTGGCGAAGCATGCTCCTATATATCCAAACCTGGGCACTAAGAATATTCCTGCAAAGCCTCTTGCTATCATCTCAAATACGCCTGCCAAAATTGCAAACGTACTGAATCCCATTCCTTGAATCATAAAACGCACAATGTTAACAAGTGCAAGCGGAATATATAGTGCACTATTTACAAGCAACATCCGTCTTGCATTGGCAATAATCTCTGTTTCTCCGGCATCCACAAAAAGTGATGCCAGATTTCCTCCGAAGAAATAAAGTACCGCAAATGCCAAAACAGAGTATATGATTCCTAAAATACTGCAGGATAGCAGCCCCTGGTTCAATCGGTCCAATTTTTTTGCCCCCACATTCTGTCCGCCATACGTTGCCATAGCAGAGCCCATGGCATCAAAAGGGCAACAGAAAAACATTCCGACTTTACTTGCCGCTGTGACGGACGCTACCGCCACAGAGCCCAAGCCGTTTACAGCGGTCTGCAAAATGACGGAACCGATTGCTGTAATCGAATACTGTAATCCCATGGGAATTCCCATACTGCAAAGAGTCTTCATATGCTCCGGATTTATTTTCCACTCTTCTTTCGTGATGTGTAAAACCTCAAATTTTTTAATCATATAAGCAAGACAGAGCAGACCGGAAATTAACTGCGAAACCACAGTTGCTATGGCAGCTCCTGCCACACCCATTTTGAAAACAACAATACACAAAAGATCCAGTGCTATATTTAAAAAGGAGGACATCACCAAAAATACAAGTGGTGTCTTGCTATCCCCCATGGAACGGATAATCCCCGACAACATGTTGTACAGGTAGGTCGCCGGAATACCGAGGAAAATAATCAGAATATAGCTATAGGCATCCTTAAAAATATCCTCCGGTGTGTTCATCCATGTAAGAATGTCTCTGCAAAGAAAAGCTACCACTACCGTCATAACAATTGAAAATACAACAGATAACCACGTGCTGTTTGCCACAAACTGTCTCATACCGGAATAATCTTTTGCACCGAATCTGTGTGCTACAGGAATGGCAAAACCACTGCAAACACCCATGCAAAAACCTACTATCATAAAGTTGATAGCGCCGGTGGCACCTACGCCCGCCAAAGCATTTACACCCAAAAATTTCCCCACTATGATAGTGTCGACCACGTTATAAAATTGCTGGAACAAAAAACCAAACAAAAGCGGAACCGAAAAACCTAATATCAGCTTCATCGGAGAACCGACAGTCATATTCTTTGTTGACGTTTTAGCCATCTTAATTTCCTCCTGAAAAAATGCTTTCCATGTACTCTATCACATTTCCCTTCCTTTTCCAAGTCGCAAGTTACACCAAAAAACAAAGCCCGTATTCTGCTTATTTGTGCAAAATACAGGCTTTCATTCCAATTATTAATCTAAGTTAAGTTTTCTGCGGATAATAAATTCGCTGATAAAATATAAAGCAACCGCTATTACAAATGCCCCCACACCAATACAGAAATAGGCCAGTGTCATCACATCATATATGCTGTTTGAAGCATATAATTTGTCACTCATAAATGGTATCATAACAACTGTTGCAAACACCTGCACAGCCGTAGATATGGCAATATAAGCACCAATAGCACCGAGTATTTTATGTTTTCTTACCAACTGGCCGATTGTGATGGAGCCTGCAATCATCATGGAACCGCTGAGCAGACCGCATATTCCAAGAAATACTATACTCAACAGCAAAAGGATTACTTTTTCATCTATCGCCTCCCTTATCGATGCAATCATCTCCATGATTGTAAGGTCCGGCTGCAAATAGTTTAATGCCATTGACACAAAAATGCAAAGACTAAAACCAATTCCGATTATTGCCAGTGCCGACCATATGATTATGGGAAGTACTTTAGCAATCAACAGTTGATGCGAAGTGACCGGCAATGTATGTGTCAGGTATCCTTCATCCGTATACATACTCTTATAAAAATGTACTGCCATATAAATAACAATTCCTAAGCTCGCTCCAATAATGGCAAAATAATACAACATTCCAACCAGCCCAAGCAATATTTCCAGATCTTCCATACCACTTTTCCAAACAGGTGAAGCAAAGGTTGCCCCTGCAACTACCGAAACAATCATTAAAAAAACAATCAATCCTGTGGGAAGCTTCCATGTTGCCTTCCATTCATGTTTAAATAATTTTATTAACATGCAAACACCTCCCTAAAATAAGCATCCACACTCTTGCCCTTTTGCTCTCTGATTTCTTCCACGGTTGCCTGTAATACCAAATTGCCGTCTTTGATAAAGATGACTTCATCCAAGATATTTTCAATATCGGTAATCAGATGTGTGGACAGAAGAACTGTTGCATTTTCATTATAATTGGTAATAATTGTCCTGATAATATAATCCCTTGCCGCGGGGTCTACACCTGCAATCGGTTCATCCAAAATATAAAGATCCGCATCTCTGCTCATTACCAGAATAAGCTGTACCTTTTCCCTTGTACCCTTGGATAACGTCTTAATTCTGTCTCTTTCATCAATCCCTAAAGAAGTAAGCATTTCTCTTGCACGCTTAGGTTTGAAATCTTTATAAAAATCAGCAAAATATGTAATCAGTTCACTTACCTTCATGGAGGGCTTAAGATAGGTACGTTCCGGCAAATAAGAAACTCTTGCTTTCGTCTCCGGTCCGGGCTTTGCTCCGTTAATCAGTGCCGTTCCTGCTGTAGGCGTAAGCAATCCGTTTAAAATCTTGATAAGTGTCGTCTTACCACTTCCGTTAGGTCCCAAAAGACCGATTATCTTTCCTCTCGGAATGGTAAGATTCAAATTGTTTAATGCAGTTTTCCTTTTCGTATAGTTCATGGTAAGATTTGTTACATTTACCAACTCATTCATACACATTCCCCTCCTGCTTCTTTCTTGAGCAAGGCTACAATTTCCTCTCTCTCAAAGCCAAGCTCTTTCATTTTTAACATAAAATCCTGTATCTGTTCCTTTGCAAGTGTATTTCGCACTTCTTTAATCATTTTCATATCCTCCGTCACAACTCTGCCACTGGTTCTCTGTGTCGTAACAAGTCCCTTCCTCTCCAATTCGGCAAGTGCACGCTGCATCGTATTTGGGTTAACCCCGGCATCCGCAGCCAAATCCCGTACACTCGGAACTTTATCCCCCGGCTTATAACTGCCGGATACGATCTGCATTTCAATTCGCTCTACAATCTGTGTGTAAATAGGACGGTCCGCGTCCAAGCTCCATGCCATAACATCCTTCCTTTCTTTGTATTATTGTGCTATTCAATTAATACAATAATATAACCTGCATATTTTGTCAACAACATTATTTAATTATTTCCCCCATAAATTTTATAATATCCCATCACGCTAAGTAACGCACCTATCATAATACAGAAATCACCGATATTAAAAATCACTCTCCGAAGCCATTTAAAAGGAACATTAAAACTTACATAATCCACTACGTATTTTCTTACCAGTCTGTCATAGGTGTTTGAGTAAGCACCGCCAAGAAGCAAGGTCAGTCCCCACTTAAGCAAACCACTGCCGCCATGGCCAAGTGTTATGATGAAAATCACTGTAGCAAGCACAGTAAGGAAAACAGCTACAAGCATAACCAGTTTACGTTTATGTTGTCCTGCATTTAAAACAGCCCCCCTGTTGTGATGCTTCCTGATAAGCAGAGCACCGCCGCACGCTTCTTCATTACACCCCTCTTCTTTCGTTTCCTCGATATGATTTTTGATTTTTAACTCTACACCGAAAATTACTAATATTACCGCAAGGTATTTCAAATGCTTCATCGCACACTCCTTATTTGTTGATAATCATGCAGACGCACAAACCGCACTACCGTGCTTCTGTGTCTACACTCCGGCTAAAACATCAAATGTTCTGTCAATATTTGCCTGACCATAGCCCCATTCTCTGGAAGGGTAAGTATTTCCGGGCGTTCTTACGGCACCGCGTATCAGATAATTTTTTAATTCCCTGCTTTCTACCCACTGCCGGTTTCCTTCCACCACCGCCCATTGCATGAACTGGGCACACATTCCTGCAAGAAGTGCCGCCGCCATGCCGGAGCCTGTTCGTTTTCCCAAAACAGTATCAATATTGACTCCCGGCGTGCTGACATCCGGCTTTTTGCTTCCAGCCCTGGTAAATCCTCTGCCGGACTCTCCGAAAAAGCTATTATTCGTATCCTGATAATAAGTGGTGGTAATGCCTTCCCTCGCATTTCCCGGTTCTGTAATGGTAGTATAAGGAGACGGGCGCAAAAAATACGTTTCTGACTGCAAAAAAGCATGAATCGGAAGCCAGATATGAAAGCTTCCTTCCGGCTGACTCCCACCTTCCGTTATAGTTACCTGTATCGTCCACACACCCGGCGTCGGATCCACAAAACGGAAAAAGATTAACTCCTCTCCGGAGCCCTGTTCTACCAGAACATGGTCTACACGTATTTTAGTTTTTTCGTAAATAAAAGAAAACTCCCTCGTCTCCCGAACTTTGAAATCCACTCTGTCTGTTGTTTCCCCTCCGGGCGAACGAATGGATATTGCATGGGTGGCAGGAATATTTCCCCAAAGTTCCGCAATAAATCCTGTCTCTCCTTCGCCCACACGTATCTCTACATTTTCCGTTGTTTCCCGCAACCCTTCCGAAGCATAACCGACATAATGATGAGCACTGTTTCCCTCATTGCCACCGCAAAGTACTACCGCCCGGCTTCTTCTGGTCGCAATGATATTTAAGTAGCCTGCCAAAATAGAATGTCCCTCATGGTCTCCCATATTTGAACCGATACCAATGCAGATAACAAGCGGTCTTACCAGTGAAATGGCATAGCTTTCCAAATATTTAATTGCTGTAATGATATCACTTTCCGAATAAGCTGGCACTCCATCCGGCACCATATAAAATTGTCTCAGATATGGCTTTGCCCGACGCAATTTTACCACCGCAATATCTGCTTCCGGTGCCGCTCCCAGAAACCTGAGTCCACCACTTATGGCACTGCCTGCTGCCACACTGGCAATAGCCGTTCCATGACCGTCCTCATCATAGCTTGGCACAATTGCTCTGGGATTGTCACTCAAAAGTGCCGCATCAATCATATCTTTTTTATACTCTGTTCCGTAAAGAAGTCCTTCCGGCAAGGGACCATCATTAATATTCTGATCCCATATTCCCAAAATTCTGCTGCTTCCGTCTTCCTTACGAAAGACCTCTTCCTCATACCTGATTCCGGTATCCAGAAATCCAAGCACAACGCCTCTGCCCGTCAGATTTAGCGGCTCACCCTGCACCTGCAAAATACCTGTCTGTATGAGCGGTGTGGGGTCAAAAGTCCCTGCCGCTTCCATACCGGCTTGACGCCCCGGGTTATTCACCTGCCCAAAGCTATTCGTCTGCCCAACGTCACTTGCCGGATCCTCAAGCTGCATCAGACCATACACCTTGGGAATCGACCTGTAAGTAAATGTTTGAATACTTAAAGGAGTCACTTCCTCTCTATTAATGTAAGTGACTCCCAAATTTGTATCAATCGGCTGAAATACATAATCCTCCACCTGCCGGTCAAGACCTTCCGGCTGGCTGTAATCCGACAACACATCAATATAATTATCAGACGCAATCTTTTCCCTGTCTGTCATAATACTCTCGCAAATTTCTCTTTATCCTACTATATGTAGGACGCATAAAAAATGCCCTTATCCCTCAATCATTTTCAAATCATCCGGATTTTCTGCACTGACGTTGCGGATGTCAATAACCGGTCCGCCCGTACCTTCAATATATTCTCTGGTAATGGTGACTCTTCCGATGTTATCATCCTTCGGAATTTCATACATAATATCCAGCATAAATTCTTCGATAATGGCACGTAATGCCCTTGCTCCGATTTCTTTCTTCATGGCCTTTTCCGCAATGGCTTCTATGGCACCGTCATCAAAAGTAAGCTGTACCTCGTCAAGTTCAAGCAGCTTCTGGTACTGCTTTAAAATCGCATTCTTAGGCTCTTTCAAAATCTTAACCATCATATCCTTCCCCAACGCTTCCAAAGTATAAATAACAGGCAGACGTCCAAGAAACTCAGGAATCATACCGAATTTCTTCAAATCCTCAATGGTAACCTGACTTAAAATATTATTCTCTTTATCAAGCTTATCTTTAAGCTCAGCGTTAAAGCCGATAGATGTCTGCTTTCTTAATCTCTGCTTAATGATTTCCTCAAGATCCGGGAACGCACCACCGCAAATAAACAAAATATTCCTGGTATTTATGGTTGCAAGGGGTACCATAGCATTTTTACTATTGGCACCTACCGGCACCTCCACCTCTGCTCCTTCTAAGAGACGAAGCATACCCTGCTGTACGCTTTCACCGCTGACATCACGATTGGAAGTATTTTTCTTTTTGGCAATCTTATCAATTTCATCAATAAAGATGATACCGTGCTCTGCTTTCTCCACATCATTGTCTGCTGCCGCAAGAAGTTTGGAAACCACACTTTCAATATCGTCACCGATATAGCCTGCCTCTGTCAGGGAGGTAGCGTCCGTAATGGCAAGGGGCACATCAAGAAGTCTTGCCAATGTCTTTACCAGATAAGTCTTACCGCATCCGGTAGGTCCAATCATCAACATGTTGGATTTCTCGATTTCAATTTCATCCATGGTGCCTGTTGCCACTCTCTTGTAATGGTTGTAAACCGCTACGGAGATTACCTTTTTGGCATGCTCCTGACCAATCACATAATCGTCAAGCTGTGCTTTGATTTTGTGCGGAGGCGGAATATTCTTTATATCCAAAACCGGCTCATCAGCCTTCTTTTCTTTTTTCTTTTTAAGCTTCTGTTTATTGGGGATTCCTCCCTCCCCCTGCAAATCCGAAATATTCACAAAACGGATATTGGGATAGCCTTTGTCTCTCATGGACTTATTCATATCATCCATGAAAGAAGGCCCTAACATTCCCTGATAATCAAACTGACTGACCGTATCCATCGTCTTGTGCATACAGTCATTACACACGCTGATATGATTGGGAAGCTTGAACATCTTGCCTGTCTTACTCTCCGGTCTGCGGCAGATAAAACAAACATCCTCATATTCACTTTCCTTCTTTTCTCCGTCTGACGCTGCATTACCGGCATCCGATTTTTTTTCTTCCTCCGCAGGAACCTCTAAAAAATCTTCATCTTTCCCATTAAAATCTGACATATTTCCTCTCAATCCGCTGTCTCTGACAGCTCATTCTTACCATCTATACAATTCTTCTGACTGACAATATTTCACGATAGGTAGCATGCGTAATTTTAATACCTGTCTTTTGGGTACTTGCATGTACAATCTGACCATTGCCGATGTAAATTCCCACATGGCCTGCATAGCAGACAACATCACCCGGCTGTGCTTCCGAATAAGAAACCGACTTCCCTTCATTGCGAAGTGAATAAGAGGTTCTGGGAACAGAATATCCAAAATCCTTATAAACACGCCATACAAAGCCGGAGCAGTCTGCCCCGTCCGTCAGGCTTGTTCCTCCCGGCACATAAGGATTACCGATAAACTGGCAGGCATAATTGGCAATCTGTTGTCCCTTGCTTCCACTTCCTTCATAACTGGATGCCGACGCATAGCTTCCGGAAGAAGAACTTGATTTTTGGGATGAAGTGTCGGTATACCCATTACCTTCATCCTGCCTTTTTAATGCTTCTTCCTGTGCCTTTTTAGCTTCCTCTTCTGCCTTCCTTGCCGCTTCAATCTGCGATTGCTTCTTTGTGCTTTCTGCCTCTAATTTACGAATTTCATCCGTCTGCTTTTTGATGTTGGCTTTATATATGGCAGCTTCCTGCTTTGCCTTTGCAAGCTGCACTTCGTAATCCTCATACATCTGCTGCCGCTCCGCTAAAATAACCTCGAGACTTTCCTTTTCCTCTTCCATTTCATGCTGTTGTGCTTCTAACTCTGCCATTTCTGTTTCCATCTGTTCCTTCAGGCTCTGGGTTGTCTGACGTGCCAGCTGATATTTCTCTAACATTTTGCGGTCATAGGTATAAAGTTCCTCTATATAGTCCGCCTTATTTACCATCTCACCAAAATCGCGGCTCTCCATAAGCAACTGCAAATAAGTAGAATTTCCTTTTTCATACATGAACCTAATCCGCAGCTTCATAGACTCATATTGCTCTTCTTCCACCGCCAGCGCCGCCTCATATGCGGCCGTTGTCTCTTCTATCTGTATTTCTTTTTGGGCAATTTCCTCTTCTATCATTTCCACACTGGCAATCGTTTCTATCAAAGCGGCATCCACTTCTTCAATTTCTCCTGCCACTTCCTCAGCCTCATCCTGCATGGTATCGATTGTATCAGAGATACTGTTTAGCTTCTCACGTTCTTCTTTCTGTATATTTTTCGCTTCTTCTTTTTTCTCTTCCAATTCTTTCTTTTCTTTTTCCAAATCAGAAATAGTGGTAGCACACACCGGTTCTACCACTAAAATCATCATTACGAATGACATACATAATGCAACTAAATGAATCCATTTTTTCTTTCTCATATATGTCTTCCCATTTACCTCTAACACCGGTTGCTTATTCCGTAGGTATGGCCACAGAGTTCTCATCGAGGAAATCCATGACCTTTTCTGACATCAGATATTCCCTGTAAGCTTCTATGTCAATGTTTGCTTTGTATTCATCTACGGTTTCATAGCCATAGGTTTGTGCTTCCTCAGAAAGCTTTGCGTCCATTTCTTCCTCTGTTACATTAAGACCTTCCGCATCGGCAATGGCCTGCAATGTTACATATCTCTTTGCTCTTGCTTCTGCCTCGGTGTGAACAGTTGCTTCATAATCTGCCGCTTCACCACCAAGATTATAAGCAACATATTCACCAACCTCCGTGCCGTATGCGTTTGCATAGGTGGTAAGATTTGTAAGCAGTGAATCATAAATTCTGTCTATCATGGTCTTCGGAAGTTCCTTATATTCGGAATTCATGGAAACCATTTCTACCGCTAAATTTATTTTTTCCTGGTTATACATCTGTACCTTATAATCTAACAGGACATCATAAGCGTATTTTCGATATTCTTCGGTCGTCGCACATCCTTCCACACCAAGACTTGCAACATATTCGTCTGTAAATTCCGGAACGGTGAGCATATTAATACTGTTTACCGTTACGGTAAATACCGCTGTCTTTCCTGCCAAATCAGGATTGTTTTCATAAGGATCCGGAAACGTAGCTTCCACATCCCTTGTCTCACCGGTCTTCATTCCAAGCATGCCTGTCTCAAATCCTTCGATAAAGGCACCGGAACCGATTTCAAGGTCATAGCCCTGTGCGGTACCTCCCTCAAAAGCAACACCGTCTAATTTTCCAACATAATCAATATTGGTGACATCTCCTATTTCTACTCCACGGTCTGTCACTTCTTCATACACCGCATTATTTTGACGCTCATATTCCAGATAGCCGTCTAAGTAATCATCTGTCACCTCAGGCTCACTTTGATACATCTGTACTTCAAGCCCTTTATATTCTCCCAAATTCACATAATCAGATGCTGTAATTTCGCTCAGGTACTTTGCCTGTGCATCTTTATTTCCGCATGCGCTAACCCATACCATGGTCAACACTGCCGCTAAAGCTACTAATTTTTTTTTCACTGCTGCTTTCTCCTCTTCTTTTTTATCACACTCTTATCTTTATATCACAAAATAAGCTTAAGGAAAAGCATTTCCCTTCAAAAAATAAAAATACTGCTAAAGCACCGGTGAAAACAAACGGCATACCCGTTCCTTAAACCGTAATGACAAAGGTCTGCTTAAGTAGACATCCTTGACAATCCTTTTGCTTACCTTAAGGTCTTCTTTAAAATAGCCTGTCATCTCAACAGCCTTCTGTTTATCATAAATAATCGCATTCACTTCAAAATTCAGTGCAAAACTTCTGATATCCATATTTGCGGTTCCATAGCATAAGACCTCCTCATCCACCACAATTCCCTTAGCATGGATAAAACCATTTTCATAGGTATAACAGTTTGCTCCGGCAAGCACCAGTTCACCTACATAAGAATAGGTTGCCCAGTATACAAAAGGATGGTCCGGCTTACAGGGTATCATAATATTCACCTCTATTCCCGACTGTGCCGCTATCAGCAATGCCGAGAAAACAGCTTCATCCGGAATAAAATAAGGGGTCTGTATATAAATGCTCCCGGTTGCCTTGTTAATAAGGCGAAGATAGGTATCCCTGATGCTTTGGTAATGCGTATCGGGACCGCTTGAGATAATCTGCACAGGTGTTCCCATGCCTATCTTCTTCTCCGGCTCCGTAAGATACTTTTCAATAGAAATTGCATGCCCTCTGTTTGCATAATTCCAGTCCAGAATAAATCTGCCCTGCAGGGGCTGAACCGCTGAGCCTGTAATCCTCATATGTGTATCACGCCAGTAACCGAACCTTTCATCTTCTCCCACATATTCCCGGGCCACATTAAATCCACCCACATAACCGATTTTACCATCAATTACCACAATTTTTCTGTGATTACGGTAGTTGATACGAAGCTGCAGTCTTCCAAAAAATGCCGGAAAAAATTCTGCTGTTTCAATTCCAAGCTCTTCCAATCTTTCCCATTCTTTTTTTCGCATGGTACGACATCCCATGGCGTCAAACAAAATCCTGACTTCCACTCCCTGATGGACCTTTCTTATCAGGATTTCCTTCATCTGCTCAAAGACTTCATCATTTTTAATAATATAATACTGAATATGAACAGACTGCTTTGCATTTTCCATATCTTCAAAAAGTTGTCGGAACTTTTCTTTACCGTCCGTCAGAATTCTTACTTCATTGTCATCCGTTAAGATGGCACCGGCTGTCTGAAGATTATAAAGTACCAAATCTGAATAATTTGCCATATCGGCATGATATTGTGCAAGTTCTCTGTTTTGAATCGTCATTTTCTGTTTGCGGATTGCATTACTTAAGCTGTCCTCTATCTCCTTGGTTCTGAAAATCCGCTCCTTATAAACATCTGTCCCTACCAGTATATAAAACACAAAGCCCAGCACCGGGATAAAATAAAGAATCAAAAGCCAAGCCCAGACCGACTTCGGGTCTTTGCGCTGAAAGAATACAATTACAATGGCAAACAGCAGATTAATATATTCCAAATTCCTAAAAACGTATGAAATAATTGTCAGTAGTCCTTCCCAGATAATTTCCAATTTTCTGTCTTTCCTTTCCCTTTCATATAACTATTTTATTGAAAAAAAACAATATTGTAAATCCTTCTGCTTTATTCTAAAATATAAATAGGGTTAGATTTGCGTCAGGAGGCATTTTTCATGTATCATTCAAAAAAAATCGGGGTTTTTATTTCTCATATATTCGGTCACTACCAAAAAAATGTTTGTCAGGGTATTATTGACAAAGCATTGGAGTATGGCTATACTGCCGAAATTTTCACTTCCCTGGACGGGGAAAACTTAGGTGCCTACGGAATCGGAGAAGAGAGTATTCTTCGTATTCCTAATTACGCCTCCCTGGAAGGTGTTATTTTTGTCCCGGAAACCTATCTGTCCACAGAATTACGGCAGAAAATCCTTGCCCGTTTACGAAGCGATTGTACCTGCCCCATTGTTGAGATTACATCGGAAAATTTTCAGTTTCCTGCCGTCATTTTGGAAAACAGTACCAATATCATAGAATTGACGGAGCATTTAATCGATATACATCATTATAACCGCATTTGTTATCTGGGCTGCTCCTCAGAAGCTTTTGTTTCGGACAGGAGAGAAGCTTTCTTTAAAGGAGCAATGAATAACCATCACATACAGATTGGTGCACATGACATTTACCACTGCGATTACAGCAAAGAAGACATCGACGCTGCCCTTACATTTTTCTGCAAGGACGGCATACCTGACGCTGTCATCTGCTATAACGACCGCATGGCACTTATGTTTATCGATGTGGCACTCTCAAACGGCTATCGCATTCCCGAAGACATTGCCATTACCGGATTTGACGCTTCCATTGAAGGACAAAATATTTCTCCCATGCTCACCACGGTTTCTTTTCCGGTCTATGAACTGGGAATGACTGCCGTTGAGAATCTTATTTCCCAAATACGCGGTCATGAGATTCCCGCAGTTACTACCGTCACCGCTAAAACCATTATTCATAATTCCTGCGGTTGCCACACCAACCCTGATAATAATTCCGTTTTTTTAACACAGAATTTATCAAAACGGTTATCTGATCTTGAATATTCCATTTTTGATTCCATGAATATGTCCTCTACCCTGCAGCATGTTACGGATATTGATGCGGGCATGGATTTGCTGGAAGAATATGCCCATAAAATCGAGCATTGCCGGGAATTTTATCTCTGTCTTTATTCCGACTGGGATTCCGTTTCCAGCCATATTCTTGAATTAACCAACGTACAGGAAAATCCTGTAAAAAACGATGAAATTCTCTTAAAGCTTGCATTAAAGAACGGTAAACGCCTTCCGGAATGCAGCTACCGCAAAAAATATCTGCTACCGGAATATATCTGCAGGGATTCCGACTGTGCTTACATGTACCTGCCTTTATTTTTTGCGGGTAAAGAATACGGCTATCTGGCCCTTGGTTTTGAAAAAAATCAGCTTGCGTTTCATTTCCAGTTAATCCAGTGGCAGATTAATATTAACCAGATGCTCCAAAATATATATGAAGCCAGGCGCACCGGACTTCTTGTTGCAAAACTGGAAGATATTTATATGAAAGATTATTTAACCGGCTTATTGAATAAGCACGGCTATCACCATTATGAAGGACTTCTCTTAAGCAGTGTCATTGCCAATAAACAGCCTCTTAGTGCTTTCTTACTTGATTTAAACGGTCTTAAATCCATCAATGACCGTTTTGGGCATCCCGAAGGAGATTTTGCCATTCAGATTATCGCCCGGGCTTTGGAAAGCGCAACCGGTAAAAACGACATCTGTGCACGTTTCAGCGGCGACGAATTTTACATACTTTCACCGGATACAGATGAAAGTGCTGCCAAATCACTGATTGAAAAAATACACACCTATCTGAACAATTACAACACTCTGAGTAACAAAGATTATTCTGTTACCTGTAGCTGCGGCTTTGCCACAGCAATACCGGATTCCGGTTTTTCCACAGATAATATTCAGGAATTATTTGCACAGGCAGATAAAATGATGTATGAACAGAAAGCAAAGTATTATGATAAACACCACAGCTAACCATATGTGGTGTTTGTTTTTTATTGCAATCTGGTGTTTTTACGATACTCGCTGGGTGATACCCCTACCGAAGATTTAAAAATCTTCATAAAATGCTTTTCATTATCATACCCGACCTTCTGGCTGATTTCAATAATACGCATATCTGTCATGGCCAGCAGCCGCTTTGCCTCCTCCATGCGGATTCCCTTTAAATAATTGACAAAATTACTTCCGGTATATTCCTTAAATGAATAGGAAAACAGGGAATAATTCATGGAAATATAGTTGGAAACAACTGCCATGTTTAAATCTTTATCATAATTTTCTTTTATATATTCTATCGCCTGTTTGATTTTCTGTGTGTTCTTATTGGTATCAAACCGACTGTTAATCCTCTCATGCAGCGATAACGTCCAATCCATAAACTCTTTTTCATAATCCTTTAGCTTTTCAAATCTGTAATAATGACAAAGTCTCTTTATGATATCCATATCCTCTGTTAAGATGTTGCGGTAGGTCTTTTTTACCTCCTCAAAGAAGTCATCCATACAGGACTGAAAATCATCCGTTTTCATTCTTTCCTTTTCAACAGCACGGAAAAAAGCATTCCATCCCTTAATGATTTCTTCTGTTTTATCGGTACCTAAAAGCTGTACACGCTGAATCCTGCTTTCTGTTTCTATCAGTTTTTCTGTCTCTGTTAAAAGCCCTGAAGGCACATGCTTTTCCTGTTCTTCTATGTACACCCCCCCTCCGCGGTTTGTACAAAAAGCACGTTTTCTTGCTGCTAAAGCCTCTTCGTAGGCTGTCTTTAGTTCCCTGATACCACTATGTCTGCGACTTATTCCGGCATACTCATCAGCAAGTCCTGTTCTTTTAAATTTATCCATGTTTTCTTCCGGAACAAGGTAAATATCGTTTTCCTCAACATTATTCAAATAAATATATTCTTCTCCGTCTCTTACTGTATCCTTCGGATTTAGTACGCAGACATAGTAATTCTGAAGGCCAAAATCATTCTCATATTCGGATTGCAGGGTATCCATTTCCTCTTCCGTAATCTGTTCATTGAGCATCAGGTATTTCAGTTGTTGCTGACCAATCCGTTTGCTGGTTCGGCTGCTTTCCTGCCCCTGTGCAATTTCTTTATCCAGCTTTTGCAAAATCTGCTGTATTTTTTCTCTTTCAACAGGCTTTAAGATATATTCTCTTACTCCATGGCGCATCATCTCCACTGCATAGGAGAAATCTGCATATCCGCTGACAACTACGATAATCGGTTTATCTGCAAGCTCCTGTACCTTTTGAACCAATTCCACACCATTCATTTTGGGCATCCGAATGTCGGTAAACATCACATCTATCTTCTGACTCTTTAGTATCTCCCATGCTATTTCACCGTTACCGCACTCCATAATGACCTCCACAGGAACACCGCTTCTTTGTATCATGGTCCTGATTCCCTGTCGTATCATCTTTTCATCTTCTACAATTAATACTGTTTTCATGTTAACTCCCGTTATTTTCTCCAATGCATGTCTGCACCGGCACAAGCACTGTTATTTTGGTATAGCATCCAAGCTTGGAATCAATGCTGATTCCGTATTTTTCTCCAAAGCTGATACGGATTCTGTCCTGTACATTCTTAAGTCCGATTCCGTTTCCGGAACCACCGTTTGTCTCTATTTCACCTGCAATTTTCTTTCTCAGATTATCAATTTCCTCCTGCGTCATTCCCTTCCCCATGTCGGTAATCTCAATGACACAGTCATTCTCCCTTATATATCCTTTCATGTAAATGTTAGTATCCTCTGCCATCTGCTCTATCCCATGATAAATAGCGTTTTCGATAATGGGCTGCAAAGACATTTTAGGAATTGCCTGTTTCATGACCAAAGGCTGTATATTTAAGGATAAATAAATTTCATAATCAAATCGTAGATTAATAAGTGCCAGATAGTTCTTAATGTACTCAATCTCTTCCTCTACATAAACATTTCCCGATACCCAGCGCATACTGTATCTGAGCAGCTTCCCGAGGGAAGTAATGGCATCGGAAATTTCATACTTTTCATCAATCTCTGCCATCATTTTGATGGATTCAAGAACATTATAAATAAAGTGAGCATTAATCTGATTCTGTAAAGCGCGAATTTCAGAGTTTTTGACAAGCACCTCCCTGTCAATACTTTCCTTCATCAGTTGCTCAATCAAATCAAGCATTTTGTTAATCTGACTTCCCAGTTCACCAATTTCATCAGAACCGCAATTTTCAATTCGTACATTCAAATCACCCTTTTGAATATTACGGATGGATGCAAGAACCTTATAAAACTGTTTCAGAAATCTTTTTACCACAAGATTAATCAGATAAGTCAGTCCTGCCATCATAAGGAGCATAACCACAATAAACATATTACGCATCCGATACAGATTTTCCATATTTTCATTGATGTTCTGTACAGAAAATAAAGTGCCTCCGATTTCCTTGATATAGGCATAGGATACTATCAGATGGTCTTTTCCCCGCTTGATGTAACCGTTATACCAATCGTCGTTTTCGCTCTCTTTAGCCAGTCCGGTACGCACAAATTCCTCTGCTTCTTCCGGTACATTATCGCCCAGCAAAATACTGCCGTCACTTAAAACAAAACAGCTCCATTCATTTTCAATATCTTCATACAGAGACGGAAAGAGATTTTCCATACTGACAGCCACCTCTATCATACCGATACGACCGTTTTCATAATTCTCAACGGGTGTGATCAACGATGCAATTTTTCCATTTCCCTTATTACTTTGTGCCTCAAAAAGGGTATCGCTGTAATTGTAATTCCACCCTATATAATCTTCCTTAGCAGTCCATTCCATTTTTTTCATACGGCTGTGATTATACAAAATCGGCATCATTTCCTGTATATTGTCATTAACGGCATAGACTCTTACACCGTACAAAAGCAGATTATTATTTACCAGCCTCTCTAAGGAAGAAATATCCGAATTATACAGTTCAAAAAGCTCTTCTACCGTAAGTTTCTGTCCGGTAGCTGCACTCTCAAGCAATTTTTTTAAGGAATCATCACTTAAAAAAAACTGCGTTGTCATATTGACAGAATTAATATTCTGTCTGATATTATCCCTATGACGCTCCATGGTGTATTGCATATAATTTCTGTTTTCATTAATCACATTTTGCTGCATATTATGGAACAATACCGCCGTTAATACACAGATGGGAATGATAACCAAAAGAATAATTACCAGTGTAAATTTGATATTCAGTTTTAATCCGTTTAATTTCTCTCTTTGTCTGCGTATCATGCCTTTATTCTATTCCCAATTTTTCTTTCGCCTGCTTCATTAATGCATTTTTTGCCCGCACAAGCTTATCATATCCATATGCGTCCCTTATTTCCAAATATTCCGCAAATATTCTGTCAAACTCTTCTTCCGAATCCGCCAATAAAAGCTGCGGCAACGTCTCACTCCATAATGTTAAGATTTTTGTATCGATATAAGCTTCTTCCGAATCCAGTGGGAGAAAGGAATCATATTGTCCGTTGTAAACCGCATAACGATAACTCCACTCGCGAAGCTGTGCAAGGGGCTCCGGCTCCTCCTGCTGCCATTTCTGCTGCATGACGTTATCCTGAAACATCCAATATGTGTTGTCAACACCATATATGCGGTCATGCTGTGCTCTGTTTGTATTCAAAACCTCTTTTACCTCTTCTTTTAAGACCGGTTTCCCATCCACATAATCAAAGGTTTCACCTTCTACCCCCAGATAAACGCGAAGCTGTCCCTGCTCGCTAAGCATATAATCCATAAATGCAATGGCTCTTTCAGGATGCTCACAATTCCGGGATATTAAAGTTACCGTCCAGCCATTGACACCTGTTGTAGGCAGGGTATGAGCATCCCCCTTTGCATTTTTAGGACCGTCTACCGCCATATAAATTCTTTCCGGATAGTTTACATAAAGTTCCTTCTGCTGTGAAGTCATATCCGTATACTGATAAAGCATACAAAAATATCTGCCTTTTGCCAGTTTTTCTTCCATCTGTGTCCTCTGGTCTATGAAAATATCATTGGCAAGAAGTCCCTCTTCTCCCAACTCACGAAACATCTTTAGCCACGTAATATAATCCTTATCAGTATATCTGTCATATATTTCATTATTTTCTTCAAAAGGCACCGCCAGAAAATTCATTAAATAATCATCAAAAGAAACATTCCCCTGCTCATTAAAAGCATGAGCTCCTACCGGAATTAACGGCTCCCCGTCCACATCAGGAAACATCTCTGCCGCCTTTTTCACTGCTGCTTTAAAGCCTTGCGGGGTTGACATATCCGGGCTGCCGATTGCCTCGTAGATATCCTTTCTTACCAGAAAAGTCTGGTTAGAGCCCAGCTTACTGTTTTTCAAATCACCGGGTGTACAACTGGAATTAGGATAACAATATATATTGCCATCTTCCTTGGTGTACCATCTTACTGCTTCCGGATTGCTAACCTCCCAGAAATACATATCATATTTTTCAGCAAGCTCATTTAAGGCATATACCATGTCTTTCTCTATCATTTCATTAACCTGTGTCTCCCACCAGCCGAGTGTAATCAAATCCGGCAAGGAATCTGAGGCTATGAGCGCATTGATTTTTTCGCTTTCGTTTCCGCTTGGTGTAATAAAATGAATACTTACACCGGTCTCTTCCGTGATTTTTTGAGATACCACGTCATCTCCCCATATCTGGTTAAACCAGGAGTAATTGATATACCAGTCAAAGGTTACGGGGGTGTCCGCGTACTGCTGCCATGCAGGACCATCCTCTGGTATTCTCTTCTCTGACACGTCTGTGCCCTCTTCCACGCTTTGTCCACAGGCTGCCAGCAAAAGAAAAGCTCCCATGGCTGTCAATACCCATAGCCTTTTTGCTTTCTTAGTTCTATCCGTAAACTTTTTCATGTTCTGCATATCCTTTTCTTAATAAATGATTTCTTTCATTATATAAAAATAAGGCAATATTCTCAAGTATCAGAGAATATTGCCTTTCCTTTTATTTCGTTACTGTTATTCTTTTACACTTCCTGCTGAAATACTGCTGATAATATACTTAGAGCAGAAGCAGAATGCAATCATAATCGGCAAAACCGAAATGGCAACTGTCAAATAGATTGCTCCCTGATTATTTGCAATATCCTGTGATGCACTAAGGGAAGATACCATTACAGGTAATGTAAATTTCTCAGGTGTATTCAGTAATACCAACGGAACCAGATAAGAGTTCCAGTTGCCGATGAAGGCACCGATTGACATTGTCGCAATACCGGGAGCCATAATCGGAAGTACAATTTTGTGGAACATACCGATTTCTTTGGCACCGTCAATACGTCCTGCTTCAAGCAGCGACATGGGCAAAACCGATTCGATATACTGCTTTAAGAAAAATACCGTACCGGTAGATGCAATCGCCGGAACAATCAAAGGGATATAGGAGTCAATCAGCTTCAGTGAAGAAACTAAGTTATAAAAACCAATCAGACTCAGCTGTCCGGGAATCATCATAAATACCACAATTGTGTAGAAAATGATGTTTTTTCCTTTAAAATCATACACTGCCAAAGCATAAGCTGTCAGTGCTGAAAAATAGGCTGTTAAAACAGTGGCAGGTACTGCAATCTTTAAACTGTTCCAAATTCCCAGAAATAAATTGAAATACCCCCATACCGCATCCCAGTTTTCCTTAAGGCTGTTGCCCGGAATCAGGGTGAAGGATGTCATAATTTCCCTTCCGCTTCTGGTAGCGTTTACCAACATCAAAAGGAACGGGATAAGACAGCTGACTGCCAATATAATTAACGCCAAATAGATAATACCGGTCTTAATCTTCTTTGCCATGTCTTAATCCTCCTTCTTA
This sequence comes from uncultured Lachnospiraceae bacterium, assembly GCA_964458255.1. Classification (GTDB taxonomy): domain Bacteria; phylum Bacillota; class Clostridia; order Lachnospirales; family Lachnospiraceae; genus Suilimivivens. The sequence continues at coordinate 22,519 of CAYWHY010000005.1, forward strand.
TTCATAACCTTGAACTGTATCACGGATACAATTAATATCAGCATAAACAATACATACGCCACTGCGGATGCATAGCCAACCTGTTTCGGTCTGATATCAAATCCGAATTTGTACAGATACATTACAACAGTCTGTGTTGTTCCCATCGGTTCACCTTTCACACCGTTACCAATCAGGAAAGGAAGGTCAAACATCTGAAGACCACCTATTAAAGAGGTGATGGCTACATATAACAAAATAGGCCTAAGGAGCGGAAGTGTAATGCTGAAGAATCTTCTCCAACGTCCTGCACCGTCAATAGCTGCCGCCTCAAAATAATCATTGTTAATACCCTGTACACCTGCCATCAGCATAATAAATGAGTTACCAAACCAAATCCAGGTCTGAATCAGGGAAATACAAAGCCATGCTGTATTAACGTCACCTAACCAGTTAATCGGTTGGTCTAAACCAAGCAACATTAAAATCTGGTTGAGAGTACCAAATCTCCAGTCAAGTAAGGTCTTAAACAGGAATGCAATGGATGTAGCTGCAATAATGTTAGGCAGATAATAAACTGCTCTGAAAATGCCCAAACCTTTAATCTTATATTTAATATCACTGAACACTATCGTAAGCAGGAACGCAATTCCAAGCTGTAACACAATGTTTACGCTCCAAATCTTAATCGTGTTTCCAATCGATATCCAGAAAAACTTATCCGTAAGCACTCGGGTGTAGTTTCTTAACCCTATGTAATCAATTTTACCGAATCCCTTAAAGCTTGCGAAAGAAAGCTGCAGGGTACGAAGTACCGGATAAACATTGAAAATAAGAAATACAACAACAAACGGCAATACAAACAAATATGCCACATTATTAATATTTTTTCTTTTCTTTGGTTTTTCTTTGGTTTTAGTCATTAACTCAGCCATATACATTACCCCCATTGCTGATTGAAATCAGAGTGAAGGGTTTATGACCCTTCACTCCGTAAAAAATACTATATATATTTATTGCACTTCCTATTATCTTTCAATAATAATATCAGGATAGGTGGATGCTACTTCATCATAGAATCCGTTAATTGCTTCCTCCTTTGTAGCTTCACCTGTTTTAACTTTTGCAATTGCATTACTCCATGCATCACCGATAGCCTTGTCATACTGAGTAACCTTGGAATAATCAATTCCTTCAGCCTGCTCTAACCAGAATGCATATGTCTTCTGTCCGCCGTAGACAGGGTTTTCATCATCTGCATGCTTTTCAATTGCTGAAACTAAAGATACAACGTCACCATTAGATTCCTGAATCCACCAGTCAGCAACTTCTTCATTTAAAGTACAAAACTTAACAAATTCCCAAGCAAGTTCTTTGTTTTCGGATAATTCACTGATACCAATGTAAGTACCACCACCAAATCCGTAAGCAGGACCGGAACATACGCCCCAGATACCGGACTGATCAGCTCCGTTAGTTCTCATAGTAACAACACCCCATGAAGGAAGTCCGTATGCAAATACTTCTGCTGTTTCACTGGAGTAATTAGCAACGTTAGCGTTGAAGTTTTCAGCATCCCATACGTTAAGGTTAGCCTGACCGTCTCCGTCAGTATCGTCCCAGTCACCCCACATTACATCTGCACTAAGAATCGGAACCGGTCCGCTCATAGCCTGATTCCAGGGAGCTGTCCACTGTGCTGCGTAAGCTGTTAAATCCTTCTGCCAAAGTTCAACACACATATCCATATATTCAATTCTGGAAGGGTCAACATTTAACTTGCCGTCGATAACCCATGCACTGTCACCGGAGAAGTACTGTGTTTCTGCTTCAGACGCGAAGATTCTGTAGCCTGCTGCTTTTAATGTCTCACCTGCTTTGATAATACTTTCGTAATCTGCAAACAGCTTGCCGATTTCAGCGGGATCGTCTGTTCCAAATACTTCCTTGGCAATGTCTCTTCTATAATAGAAACCTGCAGGAGTAATCTGATAAGAAATTGCTCTCTGTACGCCGTCAGCATCCTGACCTACCTGCCATACATAATCTACAATTTTTCCTTCGTAATCCTTAGCACCGAAATCATCTAAGTTAGCAAAGAATTCTGCTTCATACATAGGCTCAAGCATCTGAGGTTCACCAACAATGATGTCCACGCTGGAGTCACCGCCAAGTAAAGCAGTTTCAACCTTTGTAGGATAATCTGCAGGTGCAATAACTACTGTTTCGATTTCTACATCAGGATATACTTCCTTGAAATGCTCAGCAAATGTTCCAAGGTCTTCTGCCAATGTCCAAATTGTTAACTTTCCACTAAGTTCAGCATGTGCTGCTTCTTCTCTTACTCCATCTTCTGCGGGAACTGAGTCTTCTGTTGTTGTTTCAGTGCCGGTTGCTTCTTTACTTCCGCCACAAGCTGTGAGGGATAATACCATAGTAGCAACTAACAAAGCTGAAATGATTTTTTTCAATTTCATAAATAATCCTCCTTCTGATTTCAACATTCTTTCGTTGATATTACCATTATATCTGTGTATATTATTCGTCATAATGCCTCAAATTTTAAAAAGGTATCATTTTTTTAGTAGCAGATTAATTTCAATCTTTGCTATTTTCCGTTCACGAATATCCTGTGCAATTTTTCCTGCCACGTAATCTGCCGCTGTATCTGCCTCACTGTGATTTTTATAAACAAAATGCATATTTTTTATTTCATAATTTCCCGGAATGTAATCTTTTTTCTCAGCCATGTGATACTCCACTTCAATATTACCTAAGAGAGTGGTCGTGACTTTCTTTGAATCCGGAATAAGATATTCGGGAATTGCAGGTCTTGGCATAAATGCAAGCTCATCCTGTTTCATGGTAAATACATTCTTTCCGAACATCATCAGTTTCCACATACTGATAAATTCGATCGTGGAGCCGGAAAGTCTTGCCACAAAGCCTTTCCCGTGATAGCTTTCATTCGGATTTTTGCTGCTTGCAATAAAGGAAGAATTTTCATAAATGCTTCTTCCGTAAACCTCAGGGTCTAAGAAAGGAATTGCCGCACTGTGCATATCTTCAAAGAACTCCTTGTACATACCGCTTCTTAAAAGCTCAAGCAGATATTTGTATTCCATATGAAGCCAGATGGACTCATTTTCCAGCCAGCCCGGAGTAAATGCCCTTGCTCTTCCCAGTTCAAAAGATGCATTCTCAAGGGAAGCATTTACCTTGTACATAGATAACTTATTGTCGTATAAATCACTGTTTTTGATATTGTTATACAGTTCTTTTTTCTTTTCTGCAGGCTGTTTCAGTTTTAAGTATCGCACAGGTCCTTCCAGAAAGTATGGTATGGGTTTTACCACGAAGTGCAGAGGCTTAATGCAGTCTCCCTGCTTTTCGTATTCCGGCACCTCATAAGAGAAGTAGGTAGGACAAATACCGCCGCTTAACCTGCAAGCCTTTTCAATACCATGGTCTACAATCTTTTTCCACTCTTTCAGGACTGCTGCCAAATCCTTGCTCTGATAAACATTTTTCTTTCCGGATACACCCGAAAAGGTCTTGTCTCTGTACATTTCCTTCACATCATTAATACGGTTCCAGAAAGACAGCACTTCTCCGTCCGTGAAAACATTTTCTTTTTCCAGACGGCTTATCAGGTTGAGTTCATCAATAAAATTGGCAAGTTCTTCGATGACCCGCACTTCTGCCGGATATTTTTCCAATGCAGAAATGGTGTAGTCAAGCATTCTGCCAAGCTCATAGGTTTCTGCCATGGAAGAACCAAATACACCCGGAAGTCCGTTTAAGGCATCATACCAGCCCGGTTTTCCGCCTTCCATCTCTACACCCATGCCGTAAGCATCCAGTGTAGCAAATTTGGTTGCACACAAAAGCACCAGTTTTTCCATCAAACTTACTTTCAGGATTTCACCCTTGCCAAAGTCTGCTCTTACCAATTTTTCTTTGGTGCTTCTCCTGCTTTCTTCATTCAGCGCATTATACTGGCGAAGACCAAGTTCTGTTTCCGCATAGCGTTTGGTTCTGCGGTTTACATTTATCCGGGAAAGGAAATAAGTATAATCTTCTTCATAAAGCATTTCCTTTTCCTTTTCGGGATTTACTTCCAGATAATCTTCAATCAAATCCAAGTTGTATGTCCAGTGATCGCTCCAATAGCCTTCACCAAAATTTCCGTTTACAAGACTGTCCGCGAAATCAATAATCTGATAGAACAAAGCTTCTTTCCACTCTCCCAAAACTTCATCCATCTTTGCATAAAGGCTGCCGGGTGTGAAAGGCTTCTGTACAAACGCTGTAAGCTCCCCGGCCTCCTGCCTCTGAAGTTCTTTGAATAATGTCACTGCCTTTTCTTCTTCCATCTGATAGGTCAGTTTCTCTACTCCCAGCGGATTGTAACCATCAAGCTGAATCAGACTGTAAAATTCCTTGATATTTTCTCTTCCCACAAACGGAGCAAAGAAGGTATCACAACGACGGTTCTGGTTTACATCACGGAAGTTTCCGTTACCCTGTGAGTAAAATTCAGGTAACATGGAGAAGAAGTTGTAATCTCTCTCCAAATCACCATGCTTTCTGGAATATACATAGAAAAGCTTGTTGTTACCAAGCTGCACAGGATAACCTCCTCTAAGCACATTATCCATATACGTATATCTGCAATATATATCAAACTCAGGGGAAGCAGTCTTTGTTTCAACTGCGCTACAAAGCTCGTTTGTCAGTTCCTGTGCCTCTTCTTCCTTAGCATCGAAATAAGCAGCATCCTTTTTCTCTCTTAAAAACGCTTTCAGATATTCTTTCTTTTCTACCTGTCCTACAAGCTCATATATGGTTACGGCTTCGCCCTCCTGCAAAGACTTCTTTGTACCGTAGAAGCTGCAAGGTAAATTATTCATGGTAATCTGCTTTGCACTTAAAAGGCTGTCTAACCCTTCCTCTGCAAAACGTACCGCATTCTGCAAAGAACAGTCATACGCAAATACCACCTCCGGGTCTACGACAGGTGCAAGCATCTCGCCGTCTTTCAGACAGCCAATTGAGAAGTTACCGCCTTCAATCGCTGTTACGGCTGCTGTATCCGCCATGCTGGCTCTTACACGATAAAACGGAGTTCTGTCCTCTACGTCCTCTACCTGCATCCATGCTTTGGCAGTCTGTGTCATTCCTTTCATGCTGTCTAAGTTAACCCCATAAGGAATCACTGCCGGCATACCGTCAAGTACTTCTAATTCAATCGCTTCCTTTGAAAGATTGGTTACTGTAACCTTTCTTACCAGCCCGCCAAGCTTTTCACCGGGCAGGGTAAAGTAGTCTACCTGTGTCAAAAGCTGCTCTGCTTCATTTTTTTCCTGAATGGAAAGACTGTTCATGCGGATTTTCATTTCATGTGCATTCTGCTCATCCGCAAAGCATTCCATATAGCTACCGTTTTTGCGAAGGAAAGTACGGAAACCTGTTCTCTTTACATTCTGGTATGCCACATGTGCCGGATAAAACTCCATAATTGCATGGTCCTTATTGTCCACACCGAAGCTTACCACACATTGTCCTCTGTTTACATAGTAGCACCAGATGGGAATTCCCCTCATTCCTGCTATGCCGGGCAAAAAGCTTGCAAAGGTAGACTTTTTGCCATACTGGCTCATTACAAATTCTTCTGTTTTACGTTCCATTGTTACTCCTCCATTATCCTACGATCACTTCAATGCTGTGTGTTTCTTCTGAAAGCTTCTCAATCAGCTCTTTGGCAAGAACCGCACAAACGTTTTTGCCCTTTTGGGTAAGAGTAAGTACTTTCTCTCCCATAACCGCAGATTTTACATGATATTCTCCAAATTCCAGTTTTTCGGGATTTTTAATCGTGATATGAAAACGCTTGCCGCCGAAAGTGAGCTCTAACTGTGCATTTCCTTTTGCATCAAACTGTTCTTTCATCAGCTTTGGGCAAATTTCCAAGTCACCCACAAATCCTCTTACACCGTAACTTTCCGTAATCACGGTCAACATGTACCAGCTTGCAGCACCTGTCAGATAATGATACATTCCTCTTCCCTTTGCATTAAAATACTCGGGAATACCGGGATATATCTTACTGGTCTCAAAATCCATTGCCGCACCTGCAAGTGCCTGAAGGACTTTATGTCCTTCTTTTGCAAATCCTCTTTTGTACAAAGCATTGGCATACATAACTGCCATATGAGAAAATACCGCTCCGTTTTCCTTCTCTCCGTAAGCAAATCCAAACATTCTTCCAAGGTCTGTTTTTACTTCATGGAAATCGGTATTCAAACGATAGCCGCCCTTCTTTGCATCGTACAAATATTTATCCGCACTCTTTATAATTTCTTTCACCTGCTCTTCGGTTGCCGTTCCGCTCATAACAGAGAACACCTGACCGGTCAGCATCATGCGCACACCCTTTTCATGCTCGCCTTCCACCTGTCTTGCGTTATTATCATAATAACCGTTAAACCAGCCGTTTCCTTCTTTGTCACTCACCCATTCCGTCTTACGGATGTGCTCCATAATCCAGTCTGCTTTTTCACGAAGATTCTTCGACAGCTCACTTACCTTTACAGCTACTGTCTTTCCGCTGATGCTGTGTCTGCAACTTCTTACATAAGCATGTAAAAGTTCCTGCTTTGCCTCAATATTTTCAAGCAGCCTCTCATCACTCTTTAACAGACTCAGCATTTCCTGTGCAATCACAACCTCATCATCTCCGGTTGCCTTTGCAAGATACTCTGTATAATCAGCCAAATCCCGAAGGTTTCCTGCATAAGCATTGGTAAAGGCCACACTCTCTCCACGTTCATCTGCCATATCAAGTGCATCATTCCAGTCAGCCCCGCGCAGTTTCATATGATTATGCTCACCCACTTCATAAAATGCGCACAAATTCTGTAAAAGCAGATGCTCTAATACGGTTCCGTAATATACATCACCGTCTTCCTGTTTCTGAATGTTACCGTAGTCCTCTGTCCACAGCTCATCCACTGCACTGCCTCTTTCTACCTGCTTATCTTTAAAATAAGCTACCTTCTGATTTAAAATTCCGATATCGCCTGTCTGGTCAATATAAAGCCTGGTAGTAAAGAACGGCCACACACCATGATCCATCCACACTCTTGTGATGTTGTTACGGTCCGCAATAAACTCACCCTGCTTGGAACCGATGATAGTTGCATTGCTTCCATCCATACGAACACCACCGAAATTGTCAAGAAGCATCTGTCTTACACCATCAGGATTCATCAAAAGAAGTGCCAGACAATCCTGCCATAGGTCTCTCCAACCCCTTCCGCCTTTTCCGTAATCATGGTGAGGAAGGAAAGAACAACCGTATATTCTTCTAAGAATCGGCTGAAAGCTTACCCAGCGCATATAATTATCAAAGTTGTCATCCCCTGTATGGTAAGAAATATTGACTTTTTTCTGCCAGTAATCTTTTGTATTTGCAAGTGCAGTTTCTACCTTATCCGCACTGTCATAATCTTTTGCAATTTCAGAAATTTTTTCCTGTTCTTCCAATGCACCGAGCATCACAGTATAAACAGCAGTTTGTCCGGGAGCAAGCACTTTCTTTTCAAAACGAAGTCCGCCTACTGCTTCTTTTCCTTCAAATTCCATACCTGCTGCTACGCCCGGCTGATTTTGAATCACCGCAAGGGGACGCACAAAACTTCCGCCCTCTCCGATATAATTTTCTACGATAGGATAAAAAGACTCCGGTGTTTTTCCTTCTCCCGTCATTCCACATACAAAATAGCTGACATTATTAATCTGATGTCCTCTCTCATCGAAGGAGAGCGTGGGCTTTACAACAATACCCTCTTTTCGTGTAGAAATACGATGAAGTAACGCGGTTACATGTCTGTGATCTCTGATATTGTCTGCGCTCCTTCCGTAGATCGGAATAGCAGCTATGGGAGTAAACTCCACATCTTCGCTGCCGGCATTGCTGATTTCCACCTGCATAAGTTCTACATCATGCTCTATCGGCACAAAGGAGGTCACCTTTGCTTCCAGTCCGTATTTTAAGGATTTTCTGGTTAAGCTCTGCCACATAAGTCCCGCTGTCAGTTTGCTTTCATCCTGACTGTCTGTAAACTTACGGCTTTCCTCTTCTGCGGAAGCGCCTGTTACTGACCAGCTTCCCACACCCTCTATGTGACACCAGAAATTTCTTGTAGAACGATTGTTATGTAAATTTTCTACACTCACCGGCTCCAATAAAAAAACGTTCTGATTGATTTTACTGTCACCACAAAGATTTGGAGTCAGTGCACTCTTTATTCCGTTTTCACCTGCTACAGGAAAATACAGATAACTGTAATTTTCCGGCTTTTCCAATGTAAAAGTTCCTTTATTATCTAAAAACTGATAGCCTGACACTTCCCATTCCTCCCTATTTTCCACATACGATTGATCTATTTCATTTTATTAAAATCCGTTTTGAGAATGAAGGTTCTTTTTATTAGTTCGGTATCATTTTTTTACCTTCAAACGAGCCGTCCGATACTCATCACCGGCAAAAGTGCTCCATGGTCCCCAAAGATAAGCCATATCCCTTCTCAAAAAGAATCTTATCTCTATTTTCCTCTTCCAATTTGATTGGAATATCCAGCGGATCTTTTACCCATGTGTAAGGTAATTTTCCTGTAAAATCATATTCCCCAAACAGTACATCCGCAATACCTGCCCCTTCTGTCCCCGGCAGCCATGCCATAATAATGCTGTCAAAATCTTCCATGTATTCGGTAATATTGATTGGTCTTCCCGCAATGATAATCGCAACAACGGGAATGTCTTCTTTCCCCTGTTCAATTAAAGACTGCTTCAGATTGGCAAGTAATTCCCTGTCGCCTGCACTGATTTTCAGTTCTTCCGGTTTTCTGTCTCCGCCGGTTTCCACATAAGGAGCTTCGCCAATCACTACGATTACTGCATCATTTTCAGGTGCTATCTCTCCCTTTACATCATGGGATAATACTTTTCCCGGCATTACCGCTGCGGCTATTCCATCAATAATACTGGTTCCCTGTGTGATGTTACCGGCACGCCCTTCCCAGCTGATAGTCCACCCGCCACACTGGCTTCCTATATCATAAGCCTTTGAACCGCATACACGAATATTGGATGCCTGTTGCAGTGCCTCTATGGCACTTAGCGTTTCTACCTGGTCATTTTTAAGAAGCACCAATGATTTACGTACTGCTTCCCTTGCCACTTCCCTATGCTCCTCGCTGCCGATTTGTTCGCGCATTTCCCGTTCCGTGGCACCGTCAATTTCTTCCTCAAATAATCCTGCTTCAAATTTTACCCTTAAAATTCTGCGCACCGCATCATCAATCTGTTCCATGGAAAGGTTGCCTTCCTCTACCAATTCCCCGATATTTTTCATGGCATCCTCCCAGGTATATACTTCCATAAGCAGATCCACACCGGCATCAATCGCTTGTCTTAACTGTTCCTTATAGGTTACTCCGGACAACTGCTGAATGGCATTATAATCACTTATTACCAGTCCCGTAAATCCAAGTTCTCCTTTTAACACATCACGAACCAGATGTTTGTTTTCATGACATTTCAAGCCATCCACACTGTTATAGGACAACATGACTGTTCTGACACCCTCGTTAATAGCCTTTGTATATGGATCAAGTATTCCGCTCTCCAAAAGGATGGTAAACTCTTCCTGCGTCATCTCTACATTACCCTGATTGATACCATCTGTCGTATAACCTTCTCCGATAAAATGCTTGGCACAGGCAAGCACATGTTTATCATTCAAATACTCCTCTGTTCCCATTGCCCCCTGAAATCCCCGGATATAAGCTGCACCGTATTCAGCAACTTCTGCAGCATCTTCACTGAAGCACTCATAAGTTCTGCCCCACCGTTCATTCTGAGGATTACCAAGCGTAGGGGCAAAAGTCCACTGAATCCCCGTCGCTCTTACTTCCAGTGCCGTCACTTCACCGATACGTTCCACCAGTTCCAAATCGCCTGTGGCGCCTAATCCGATATTGTGTGGGAAAATTACCGTACCAACTACATTATTATTACCATGTACTGCATCAACTCCATACAAAAGCGGAATACCTAGTCTTGTTTCCAAAGCTGCTTCCTTTAGTTCATTTACTCTGTCTGCCCAATTCTGCGGCTGATTGCCGCTTGCCGGTGCCGATCCGCCACCGCTTAATACGGAACCGAAACCATACTTTGTTACATCCTCTGGCGAAATACCTGCCTGCTCCGGCTGAAGCATCTGGGCGATTTTTTCCTCTAAGGTCATCTGTGTAAGCAATGCCTCCACTCTTTTTTCTACATCCTGCGAGGCATCCATATAAACCGAGCGGTCCACTTCTTCCTGTTGTACCACTATATCCCTGTCATCTTCCCGCTCAGCCGGACCTGCGGTCTGCAAATCCTGCTCCGGCCGGTTCTGATTGCCGCAACCACAAAGAGAAAGTATTGTTGCAAGCAGAATTGCTGTTACTCTTTTTGCCATAATCCCTGATTTGTGCATTTATAAATCTCCTTTATTCGTTTTACATGTTTGTTATTTCAGTTATACAACAAGCCAAAATGAAATTCCATACTTTCTAAAATAATGACACTGCCAATGTAAAATCAACCCCTTGCAGGCATCAACAATTTTTACAGATCAAAAATAAACGGCACACCCTAAGGTGTGCCGCCGTAACCTATTACATTACAAAATTTAATGATATAATACAGATTACTGAATCCTGAATCTGTTGATGGATTCTTCAAGTACTGCTGTCTGCTTCTTTAAATAATCCATATTTTCTGCAAGTACCTGCATTACTCCGGTCTGTTCATCCAGTGAAGAAGTAATTTCCTGCGTGGACGCTGCTGCCGTCTCTGCCTCTACCGAAATATTCATAACAGAAGTCTGTATTTCGTTTTTGTCCTGATTAATCTGACCCATTCCCTCGACAATTACCTGAAGACCGCTTACCAATTCTTTCACTCTTTCTTCAATAGTTCCGAACACCTTAATGGTCTGGTCTAAGGATGCACCCTGCAGTGTAACAATATTCTTGGTCTCTTCTGCAGACTGTGTCGTTTTTTCCGTCATTATGGCCATTTGATTCAGCCTTTGCTGTACTTCTGCTGCTGCAGCTGCAGACTGATCTGCAAGCTTTCTGATTTCTTCTGCCACAACCGCAAATCCTCTTCCATGCTCACCGGCTCTTGCTGCCTCAATCGATGCATTCAGTGACAGTAAATTTGTCTGCTCTGCAATGTTGTCAATTGTGTCGATAATTCCTTCAATTTCTACGGAATGATTACGTACACCCTCTACATTTTCTACCAGAACGTTGGTAATGTTGGCAGTCGTCTGTGATTTTTCGTTCAAATCACTAATAATTACCTGTCCCTGATGAACTGCTTCCGTCGCGCTTTCAATAGCACCGGACATGACGATGGTCTCTTCATTCATATGCTCTAAACGTTCTGCAAAACTCTTCATCATTTCATTACTCTTATCCGTTTCACCGGCCTGTACATAAAGCCCGGTGGAAACTTCTCCGACCCCAACAGAAATATTCTGCATGGATTCATTCAAAGAGTCTGTCTTTTCCGCAATATCGTCGGCCATGTGATTGACTTCTCCGCCGAATTTTTTCATATCTGCCATTAATAATCTGACATTCTCAATTGTATTATTAAGTACATTTGCAAGCGTACCGAATTCATCTTTTCTCTTAACTGTAAACTTCTGTGTAAGATCGCCTTCAGCCACCTTTTCCAATGCGCCACTAAGCACCTGTACGGTCTTTGTGATTCCACTTGCAATTCGCATACCGTTAAACAAAGCAATGATTGCAGCCACAAATACAATCACGATTGTCATATTACGGATGGCACTAACCTCAGCCAGAATGTTCTTTTGCGGAATTAAACTGCAAAGACTGATTCCACACGCACCGAGAGAATCATATATATACAAATAGGTTTCTCCGTTCCATTTTATATAGGAGGATACCGTTTCTGTTGTACCTAAAGATTGCTGATAGTAATTTTTGTCTGCAAAAACAACTTCTCCCACTTCTTCCAGTGTTTCCGTTCCATCAGCTGCCACCTTACGGATACGTGCAATTTCTTTGCCATCTGCGGAAATCACTGCCGTGATACTACCATCACCAAAGTTTATCTTTCCAATCATTTCTTCAACAGAATCCATACCCCAGTCTATCACAAGAAAAGCTTCTACTTTATTGATAAACTTCTGCACATATGTAAATGCATAATCCGTTCCGTCACTTCCCCGCAGTTCATCAATCACCTTATGTTCGCCAAACCAACCATTCTTTATGGAAATATTTTCTTCAAAAAGAGTACCTATCTCAGACTCCATGAATGCAGCATATGCGTCTTTACCGCCTAATCCTTTTCCAATAGAGTTGATTTCGTCACCACCGTTAGAAATGGTGTAATAATTACTTATGCTGTCTGTCGTATTATACATTTGAATCAATTTTGCTTTGGAATTGGAATAAAATGTAAGCCACGCAGGATCCTTGTTGTCAAAATACTGTCCGTAATAGGCCTTCATGTCATCACTGTTAACCTGCTCTAATGCCCTGGATGCCATACTGTCTGCCAAAGTCTCCCCATACATACTCATAACAGAAATGGTATTAACCGAAGAGTCTTCATAGCGTTTTGTAATGGCATTGGACGCTGTCGTATATGAAATCACACCTAATATAACCATCAAAAAAACAGGCACAAGGAATCCTCTTATTAAGGTTGTTGAAATGCTTTTTTCTTTAGAGACTTTCTTAGCATCTTTTTTCTTGGTCTCTTTTTCCTTCTTGGTCTCTTTTTCCTTCTTGGTCTCTTTTTCCTTCTTCGCCTCTTTTGCCCTGGCTGCTTTTTCTTTCTTCGCTTTCAGTTTTTCTTCTTTGATTGCCTTTGCTTTTGCTTCTCTTTCTAATTTCTTGGTTTCTTTGGTAACGTCCTTCTTCATAGCGTCTTCTCCTTGAAATCAATTTTTGCATTAAAACTGTTCTTTACAGGCTCAATTTCATTTTATCAGATTTATTTTTTTTTTCAATGATTTATGCTAAAAGTATTTCTTTTTATATTCCTTTACCGCTTCATTTGCTCCCCGATAAAGTTCCTTTGCCCGTATCTTATCTTTTCCATTAAGATTCGCTTCTGCATATACGGCTTTTTCCACCATATAAATCAACTCGCTGATGTCATACTTTGTCACTGTTTCAAACTTTTCGGCATACTCATAAGGCGTACAGATGGCGTCTGAGATATTTTTCGCATATTTTTGCTGAATACGCTTATATAACATAACAACAGCCTGTGCTTCAGAGGCCCTGTTTACTTTGTACAAAAAATAGGTTTCGCGAATATAAGGAGCAGCCACCCGGTGTATAAACAAAATGGCAATAATAACTGCCGATACCAATGTGATTGCCATAATCACTCTGATAACCACAGTAACAAAATATGTCATCATGCCGCTGCCGAATCTGTCCGTTTCGCCATATTGTGCGGGAAGCGTTGCTTCACACACCACATAACCAATATTCTGAATGTATACCTCAGGATAAGCATGTCCGCAGCTGGTTCTTACAACATACTCGCCGGTATATTCTTCCTTAGGGACAAAGCCTTCCACATACCGGACTGCAAGTCCCGCCGCACGCGCCATCAGCACAAATGCGGATGCATAATCAGAGCAGGTCCCCGTTTTCCCCTCAAAAAGAAAATATTCGACACTATCATCCGGTGCATCATAAGAAAGGTCATATACGAATCCGTTTTTTCTGAAATAATTACGGATTTTCTCTGCTTTTTGCCAGTCATAGGTACAATCCTTTGTAATTTCAAGAGCCAGTTTTTTAATACTTTCGGGAATTAACTGTGTATTTTTTGCACATGTCTCTTTATATGCCTGTGCCTGCTTAGCCTCTGCTATATAAAGTGCTATTGTCCGTGCATATTCCGTCTCTTTGTGTTCTTCCAATACAGCTTCGATTTGCGTCAGCATTTCCAGAGAAGTTTCGATGTCGCAATTTGCTCCGCCTGCGGCAATCCAGTTGTTTTGCAAAGCAGTTTCATCATAATACTCCACCAGATATTCCACGTTCTCATAAAGGAACCCCTCTGTCCGTTGAAATACAGCCCCTCGGGAAACAGAAATATGATCCCGATCATCATTCTCACTTCGGCTTACCATAATCCCGGTGGTATTCGGTGGTGTAATATAGGCAACACTGGGGAAATTCATTGTCTTAACGTAAAGAGTATCCTCCGTATCCTCCTGTATGTCCGGCAGCCCCTTCATGCCATATTGGTTCAAAATCCCGGGTTCATATTCCTGTGCCCGTTTCATTGCCTCAATGAGCAAAGAAAGGCTTTTATTTTTATATGCAGCAAGCCACTCTTCCCGTGAATATACCGCTTCCGAATAGTACTCCAAAGGATACCATCTGTCATTATCAAAATCATATAAATCAAACGTCTGTCTTTTCAGGTATAAGTTCTCACCATTTTCTACAGATGTAAGTTGATACAGTCTTCTGTTATTCAGCTCATTAAATCCATCCGCATTCCCTGAATATTCACTCATCCCGGAATACTCCTGCGGCACTTCTTCTCCCACATTTCCACCCAGAAATACTCTTTCAAAAAGATAATAATATCTGGTTTGCGCTTTCGGTGCCGCAAGGCCTGTCACAATCAGAATGGTTGCATACATTCCCAGAGAAATAAGTCCTGCCGAATAACCTGTGATTGGTTTATCCTTATCCCCTTTAGTTCTGACATGCAACAAAAATGCCAAAAGATTCAACATGGAAACAAACACCACCTGTACCATGTTAACCTCCTGCATGACCTTCACATAAATCACAAAAGGCAGCAGACTTACCAGCATCAGAAAGGAAGTCCTGTAACGTACCCTTATAAAATAATATACAACCACTGTAAAAAAAAACGTAAATATCAATATCAGAGTAAGTAAATACGCAGGTGTAGATTCTACAGACTCCCCACCTGATATAAACCAATGCATATACGTAAGGCTACCCTCTCCTCCGAATGCCAGCCTTGCCGCCAGATATAAGTCAGCCATTACCAGCACAATCGAAAGCAAAGTACCAATGAATCTGTGGTTATTGACATATTCGCAAAAACTTATCACAAGAGCGCACGAAAGCATTTGTACAATTGTAAAAAACGATATAACCGGTACCTCAAACACTCCAAACACCGATATACTTAACAAAAGGGCAAGCAGATAAGGTAAAAGAAGCGGCTTTACAAAGCTTGCCATTTGTTCCGCGATACTTTCCTTTATATTCTGCTTCTTTTCCCATTCTTCCAGTGTGATTGTTCCATCCTCGTGGCTTTGCTTCTTTGCTTCTTCCAATACCGCATAGACTGTTGTGCACAAAGCTCCGCCTCTCTCAATCACCGCACATGTATCCCCATAGCTGTTCGGTGTGACAAAAACGCCGGCTTTTTCTTTAAAATTCCCTTCATCCGACGGAAGTCTTGCAACATCTTTGCTGTCATAAAATCGGTAATAAGCCAGTTGCATTCTTACTGCTTCCAAATCAGCTTCATCTATAATCTCATGGCAGGAAAACCCTTTGTCTGTCATGGCATAAAAATTTACCGTATAATTGTGCCTTATAAGCACTCCGGTAATACCCAAAGCATTTTCCACGGCATCTTCAGCGATTTTGGGTATGATTTCCTTCTCCGTACATTGTCTGTACTGTAAAAGCCCGGCAGCTGAAACAATATCCACCTCTCTTTTGTAAAAAGCACTATCTAACACCACATTGACAGATTTAGATGCCATTTCATCTTCAAGACGCACCAAAAGCCTGTCTCTTTTTGCAGACAGCTTCCAGTTAATCCTCTTAAGGGGATCGCCCGGCTCATAATCGCGGTTATCATATCCTACAAGTCCGCCCGATACATGAGCAGACACTTCTACAGTATCATCACTGTCACAAAAATGCATGGATGTCTGCATTACCTTAATAAGGTTGTCATCTTTTGCCGAAATCTGTGCAATATCGGGAATGACCGCTATCTCTTTTTGCAGGAAAGAGCCTTTCACTGCAAATGAAAAGAGTCCCAGATAATCCGTGACTCTTATCTCCCTAATTCCTGCCACGGACATTCCGCACAATTTTGCTTTAAATATCACTTCAAACTCTTTTGTTTCTCCCGGTAAGACAGAAACCAGCATGCTCTTACTTTCACTTTTTACACCAACCTCATCCGTAAAATTCACCAAAATCGGTGGTGTTGGAAAAAGAGAGTTATTCTTTATGCCGGCTGTCATACGGCATGTATCCCCTTTTGATAAGAGGTTTCCCTCCATCCTGGCGGAAACCGAAATGAAACGGCTTGAAAGCCATGCAGACAGAACTGATATCAAAGGCGCCAATAGTAACATCAGCAATATAAAAAAACCCACATTGGCATCTAAAAACAATCCAAATATAACGGCAAATCCCATAGCAAATATATAGCTGATTATTCCTTTAACAATAACACGTATCTTCATTCCTTCCACCTATTCCACCGGAACAACAACATTAGCCAAAAGTCTTCTGACTGCCTCTTCATTACTGGATACAACTGACTTTCCCTTAGGTGTTAAGATAATTCTGTGAGAAAAAACATACGGTGCCAATGCCTTAATATCATCAGGAAGTACATAATCTCTTCCCTTAACAAAAGCATATGCCTTTGCCATACGATGAAGGGCAATACTGCCTCTCGGGCTTACTCCCAGCCTAATAAAATCTGCATTTCTGCTGGCTTCCGCAAGCTCCAGAATATAAGTTAAAATCTTTTCCGAACAATGTACTTCCTTCATCTGTCCGGTCAGATTCTCTATCTCCCCACAGGTAATTACGGGTATTAAGGATTTGGGGGAAACATTCATCTCATTACGCATAAGAATGGTGCGTTCCTGCATTTTGGTCGGATATCCCATACTAATCCTGATAATAAATCTGTCCATCTGTGCTTCCGGAAGATGATAGGTTCCATAGGTTTCCACGGAATTCTGCGTTGCCAGTACCATAAACGGCCTTGGAAGTTCATAAGTAACCCCGTCAATACTCACCTGTCTTTCTTCCATAATTTCAAGAAGGGCCGACTGGGATTTAGGCGAAGCGCGGTTGATTTCATCTGCAAGAAGAAAATTACAGAAAGTAGCTCCTTTTCTGAACCTGCTTTCACGGGTTATGGTATCAATCATGGTAAACCCTGTAATATCCGTAGGCATAACATCCGGCGTCATCTGTATTCTGCCGAATTCTCCGTTGCAGGAATTTGCCAGTGCGGATACAAGCTGTGTTTTACCAACCCCCGGAACATCCTCTATAAGGACATGCCCACCTGCCAGCATTGCTGCCACTACCAGCTCTATAACATCACGTTTTCCCACAATAACCTTCTCTACATTATCCACAAGTGCCTTTATCCTGTCATTTAATTCAACTACTCTTTCTATCACTCCGTTTCCCTCCCAAACAATAATGTGAAAAAAAGACCGCCACTAATCAGCGACGGTCTCTGCTTCCTCAGTAATATGGAATATTGCTGTCTGTCGCGTCAAATCATCAATAACTCTCTGCACCTGTTCAAGTGCTTTTACAATTTCTTCCATATTATCCGCAAGTTCTGTCGTATTTTCTGCCACACTTCCAATACCAACCGCATTTTGCTCCACAGTATCGGCAATACTTTCATTAGAGTCTGCGACTTCCTGCACAGCCTCGTTAATTAATTGTGTACCCTGTGAAATCTGGTCTATAATATCCGTGATACTGATAGCATCCTTAAGGTATCTCTCCCCCGTATTTTCCAGTTCTTTATAATCAACCATCACTTTTTCATTTACAAAGGCAAGCAGCTTTGATGAATTCTCTATCAAAGCCGATACACTCTTTATAACCCCCTGCGAAATATCCTGAATATTGTTTGCCGTTGTTTTACTGTTGTCTGCCAGCTGTCGGATTTCGTCCGCAACAACCGCAAAACCTTTCCCTGCTTCTCCGGCTCTTGCCGCTTCAATAGAAGCATTTAACGCAAGCAGGTTTGTCTGGGCTGCAATTCCCAGTATTTCGTTTGTCAGCGTTGCAATATTATTAATCCGGCGGCTGTCTTCCACGGACCGTACCAGGGCCTCATCAATCTCAGTAATCATATCTTTAGCAACACGCTTGCTTTCCACTGCCTGCCGTTTCAGATTATCGGCACGATTCTTCATTTCTTCTGCAAACAAAAAGCCTTCCTGTACGTCAGAAGCAACCTTTTCAACAGAGTTTCTGGCTCCTTTAGCACGATCTGTCACTAATGAAACGGTAGCCGTAACTTCTTCCATGGCTGCTGCCATATCCTCTGTTGTTCCTGATGTTTCATTTGCATTCACCTGCGTTTTGGCAACGCGAGCAAATACATCTTTCTGTTCCCGTGCAATACATGTGCTTGAAAAACGGATATTTCTGGTCAAATCCTCGAGCATCTGCAAAAACGCATTAATGCCTGATGTTAAAACAGCCGTTTCATCTTTTGTTTTGACACTCAGTCTCCTGCTTAAATCAGCGTCCCCGTCCTGAATCGAATGCATGACTGTCTGCAACTCCTTTGTTGCTATTTTTATCGGTCTTGCAATCAAGCGGTCGGAAATAAAATATATCACTATCGCCGCTGCTATCATAAATAACGTAGCAAAGGCAATGAGACCCGTAGCAGCCTGCGTTGTTGCTGTCAGCTCTGCCTTTCCTGTTTCTAATCCCTTATCAACAGAAGAAGTCAGATTTCCTATGTAACCTTCAAGATTCCCTACCACAACCTCCAGGGTATTGTTAATAATCGTCGTTGCCGTTTCTTTATCACCGGCTGCACTGCTTGAAATAATATCATCTATCAACGAGAAAAACATATCACACTTGGACTTGAATCCGGAAAATATGGGAATCATGGTTTCGTCCGTGATATTAGCTTCATATACATCCATACTCGCATATATTTCCGTTTTCAGTTTCGCTATATTATCTTCATATTTTTTCATGGTATCATCCACATTACTCATGGTATGACACACTGCCAGACGATGAACTTCTTTGCAGTTCAAGGTAACCGACTGTATCAGGCTCATATCCTGAACCTGCTTCTCCGCAAGCTGTGTACCTGCATTGCTCAAATCTTTGATATTGGCACCTAAAATCTGTAATACCACAAGTGAAACCAATAACAAAATACTGATTACCGCCAAAAATTTGTAAGTTATTCTCTTCATATACGCACTCCAATTATAGGTTTATGTTTTGCTTTAATTGTATTACTTTTAGGATATTTCGTCAATGAATCGAGTCTTTCTATTTATTTTTTTGTTATTTTTGCACAACTTGGTTTTTTCTTCATTTTTTCAAAAGAAAAGTTTCGATTCCCTGAGACTTTCTATACTTCCATTATATTTTTCCCATTTTACTTAACTTAATCCCATTAACATTCCTATGATTCTCACAAGAAATGCTGCAATCCACGCAAGTACACACTGCCAGACAACCACACCGGCTGCCCATTTTGAGCCCAGTTCTCTCCTGATGGCAGCTATTGCCGCCACACAAGGTGTGTACAAAAGGCTGAACACCAGTAAAGAGGCTGCGCCAAGAGAGGTCATTACTGTTTCCACACTGCCTTCGAAAAGAATCTCCAGTGTAGAAACCACACTTTCTTTTGCCATAAATCCGCTGATTAACGCCGTACAGATTTTCCAGTCTCCAAGCCCTATGGGTTTAAAAAGTGGGGCAAGCAGACCCGAAACCATAGCAAGTATACTCTCTTCCGAGGTTTCTACCATATTCATGTGAAAATCAAAGCTTTGCAAAAACCAGATAACAACAGTGGCAATCAAAATAACGGAAAACGCCCTCTGCAGAAAATCCTTTGCCTTCTCCCAAAGCAGCTGCATCACACTTTTAGCACTCGGGAGACGATAGTTCGGAAGCTCCATAACAAAGGGAACTGCTTCCCCCTTAAACAAAACTCCTTTATAGAAAAATGCAATCAAAATACCTGTTAAAATTCCGAATATGTAAAGGCCTGACATAATAAGGCCACCGTTCTTCGGGAAAAAGGCATTCACAAAAAACGCATAAATAGGAAGCTTTGCCGTACAACTCATAAACGGAGTCAGCAAAATGGTCATCTTTCTGTCACGCTCACTGGGCAATGTTCTTGTAGACATAACTGCCGGCACAGTACATCCGAAGCCGATTAACATCGGGACAATACTTCTTCCCGAAAGACCAATCTTTCTAAGAAGCTTATCCATGACAAAAGCTACTCTTGCAATGTATCCGCTGTCTTCAAGCAGGGAGAGGAAGAAAAACAAAGTCACAATCACCGGGAGAAAACTAAGAACACTTCCCACCCCCGCAAAGATACCGTCAATAATAAGGCTTTGCAGAGTTTCATTTACATGAACGGCTATCATGGCATTTGCCGTAATTTCGGTAATCCGTCCAACTCCAATTTCCATAAGTTCCTGCAGCCATGCCCCAATTACATTAAATGTCAGATAAAATACCGCTATCATAATCAGTATAAATGCAGGAATTGCTGTAAATTTACCTGTCAGGAATCTGTCTATTTTCCTGCTTCGTATGTGCTCCTTATTTTTTCTCGGCTTTATAACGGTCTGTGCACATACTTTTTTGATAAAGCCAAAACGCATATCGGCAATTGCCGCACTGCGGTCCAATTCACGTTCTGTCTCCATCTGTGCAATAATATGCTCCAGCATTTCTTTCTCATTTTGATCAAGATGAAGGTCTTCCAGCACAAGTGTATCGCCTTCTACCAGCTTACTTGTTGCAAAACGAACCGGTATCCCGGCTGCCTGTGCATGGTCCTGAATCAAATGTATGATGGCATGCAGACATCTGTGCACCGCACCCTTATGGTCATTCTCATCACAGAAATCCTGTCTGAGTGGCCGTTCCTGATAATATGCAATATGTACCGCATGCTTAACCAATTCATCTATTCCCTGATTCCTTGCTGCCGAAATCGGGACCACAGGGACTCCCAGTAAATGCTCCATGGCATTCACATCAATATAGCCGCCGTTTCCGTCAATCTCATCCATCATATTTAAGGCAACTACCATGGGAATGTTCATTTCAAGAAGCTGCATCGTCAGATACAGGTTGCGCTCAATGTTGGTTGCATCCACAATATTGATAATTGCCGTAGGCTTTTCTCTCAATACAAAATTCCGGGACACAATTTCTTCGTTGCTGTACGGGGACATGGAATAAATTCCCGGCAAATCCGTTACTGTCGTGTGGGGATATCCTTTAATTTCTCCATCTTTACGGTCAACAGTAACTCCCGGGAAATTACCCACATGCTGGTTTGAACCGGTCAACCGGTTAAACAGAGTTGTCTTGCCACAATTCTGATTCCCTACCAGTGCAAACGTCAAAGGGCTCCCCTCCGGTAACGGATTAGCGTCTTTCACACAATGATATTTTCCTTCTTCCCCCAGTCCCGGATGCTCAATCTTTTTATTGGAATACCTGCCCCCATTTTCATTCTTTTCTTTTTCAACCGGTATTATTTCGATTTTTTCCGCATCTGCCACACGAATGGTAAGTTCATATCCATGAATCTGCAGTTCCATGGGGTCTCCCAACGGTGCCAGCTTTACTACCGACACCTCTGCTCCCGGAATCACTCCCATGTCAAGAAAATGCTGACGCAATGCTCCCTCTCCTCCAACGGAGTGAATTTTTGCAAATTTTCCTATCTCAAGTTCTTTTAATGTCATAGTTTTACTCCAAGTAAAAACACATCTACGCTTCACATTTTTTACAAAGTTCTTCCCATCTGCGGTCTACTTCTTTCTGGAACTGTTCAATCAAGTCTTCGTTACCTGACTGAAACAAATGGCTGAATCTCTTCTGGGGACGCAGGAAATCCTCTATGGGAAGCTTTTTGCCCGGTTCATATGTCAGCTTCCACTTTCCGTCTACCACTTCAAACATAGGCCAATAACAGGTATCTGTTGCCAGCTTACAAATCTTCATAAGGTCAGAGGTTTCATAGCCCCAGCCTCTCGGGCAGGGAGACAGCACATTAAGGAATGCGGCTCCCGGCGTATAAATTGCTTTTTCTGCCTTCGTATGGATGTCCCTGAAATTCGCGTTAAAAGTGGTCTGCCCCACATAAGGAATATGATGTTCTGCCATAATAGCTGCAAGGTCCTTACGCACCTGTACCTTACCGGCAGATTTCTTTCCCGCAGGAGTTGTCGTGGTGTCCGCAAACTGTGGTGTTGCGGAAGAACGCTGGGTTCCGGTATTCATATAAGCACCATTATCGTAACAGACATAAACCATGTCATGTCCACGCTCCATGGCCCCTGAGAGGGACTGCAGCCCGATATCATAGGTTCCGCCATCGCCACCGAAGGTGATAAATTTGTAATTATCTGTAATTTTCCCTTTTTTCTTAAGTACTCTGTAAGCAGTTTCCACACCTGATAAGGTAGCTCCCGCATTTTCAAATGCGTTATGAATATAACTGTCCTCATATGCAGTATAAGGATACATAAAGGTAGATACCTCCAGACATCCTGTCGCATTACCGATTACTGCTTTGTCTTCCTCATGCAGGGCACGAAGTACGGAACGGACAGTGATTGTTCCGCCGCAACCTGCACACATTCTGTGTCCCGGTGCCAAACGCTCCGGTTTACTCATTACTTCTTTAAATTGATATGCTGTTCCCATTTCAAACCTTTCCTCCGGGTATCTTATTTCTCACGAAGTCCGATATAGTCGTACATTCCGTTAATCTCATGTGTCTTTGCCATTTCTTCCAGATTTACATAAACCTGCTTAAAATCTTCCACGGTAATATCTCTGCCTCCCAAACCGTAAAAATAACAGACCACTTCTGCATCAGCTTTTGCCTGATATAGTGCTGCTCTTACCTCTGCTCCCAATGGTCCGCTTGTTGCCGAAAACATTTCGGAACGGTCCATGACTGCCACAGCCTTTACATCCTTTAGTGCTTCTGCCAGTTCCTCCTCCGGAAAGGGACGGAATACCCTGATTTTTATAAGTCCGACTTTTTTGCCGGTATTTTCCCTTATTTGGTTAATTGCCGCTTTACAGGTTCCTGCCGCCGAGCCAATGATTACGATGGCATATTCGGCATCTTCCATTCTGTATTCTTCAAAAAAACCATACTTTCTTCCTGTCATCTGCTCAAACTTTTCAGCTATCTCTAAAATCACCTTTTTGGCATTTTTCATGGCTTCCCTTTGCGCTCTTTTTGTTTCCATATAGTAATTGGACACTGCATAAGGTCCTACTGCCATAGGTTCCTTACTGTTTAGCAGATAATGTTCGGGATGATACTCACCTACAAACGCTTTTACCTTCTCATCCTCTGTAAGAAGAATATTTTCTACACCGTGACTGGTGATAAAACCGTCCTGACAAATCATAACCGGAAGGTGCACATCCTTATGTTCCGCAATGGGGAATGCCTGCAAAAAGTTATCATATACTTCCTGATTTGATTCTGCATAAATCTGAATCCATCCCGTATCCCTTGCGCCCATACTGTCTGAATGATCTGCATTAATATTAATCGGTCCCGTAAGTGCACGGTTTACCAGTGCCAGTACAATCGGAAGCCGGTCGGAAGCCGCCACATAAAGTTCTTCCCACATAAGTGCCATACCACAGGAAGAGGTTGCTGTCAAAGCTCTTGCTCCGGCTGCAGATGCACCGATCGTCGCGCTCATGGCACTGTGCTCGCTTTCCACATGAATAAACTCTGTATCCATCTCGCCATTAGCAATATAAGTCGCCACATACTGGGGAATTTCCGTAGACGGTGTAATAGGGAATGCCGGCATTACATCGGGGTTAATCTGTCTGATGGCATAAGCCACCGCTTCATTTCCTGATAAACGTTCTCTGATTGCCATTTATTTGCCCTCCTTCATTGTAATTGCGCCGAAGGGGCATACTTTTGCACAGATGCCGCATCCCTTGCAATGATCGTAATCAAATTCCGCTCTTTTTCCTTCTATTACCGGAATGGAGGAATCAGGACAAACAGGCACGCATAAAAGACACTGTTTGCAATTTCCCGCAATAAATTCCGGTGTTTTTGTTCTCCACTCTCCCGTACAGAAATTTTCGGACGTTGCCGGCTCATATATTTTATTGCCCTCCGTAATATCCTGCCAAGGGCTTCTTTCACTTATATCTATACTTCTCATCTGATGTTTTAAATCCTTTCCTTAATTTTATCCGTCACTGCTAACAGTTCCCTTTTACACTTTCAAGTGTCATCTTAAGTGCCTTCATATTACCGTCAATCACTTCCGGTTTCTTTGCAAATTTATGTTCAAAAGAAGCCTGCATTTCTTTTAAGAATACGTCAGGCTCCATAACCCCTGTAACTGCCACTACTGCTGCAAGCATGGGTGTATTGGGATAATTTTTACCAAGCGCCTTCACGGAAATGGCCTTGCCATCAATGGTATATACTGCTCCCCGGTATCCTCGAAGCAGCTTCTCAATCTCTTCTTTCCTTTTCTGCGTATTAACAATGACTGCTCCCTCCGGTTTGAGTCCATGGGTAACATCAATGGTTTCAAGCAGACTGTCATCCACTACCGCCACATAATCGGGATAGTATATGTTAGAGTGAATGGTGATTGGCTCCGTGCTGACTCTGTTGTAGGCAGTGATAGGTGCTCCCATTCTCTCAGGACCGTACTCCGGAAATCCCTGTACATATTTTCCGGTCTTAAATGCCACATCTGCAAGCAGAAGTGCAGCCGTCTTGGCACCCTGACCGCCGCGGCCGTGCCATCTGATTTCAATTGTGTCTTTCATTGTAATCTCTTTCCTTTCTCTGTATGCAAAAACAAATACTGCTATTCCTAAATAACCTCATCTATTTTTTTCTGTATGCGTTCACGTACCAATGCCGCAATTTGGCGGGTTTGCAATTCTTTGTATTCATCATAAAAAAACGGTTCCAAAAAATGAACCTGCGTGGTAACTGTCCCCGGTCGTGAACTGTTAAATGCCTTATATGAATCAATTAACGCCACAGGCACAATGGGTGTTTTTGACTTTAATGATGCCTTAAAACATCCTGCTTTAAATTCATACAATAAATTCTTTTTTTGACGATTATATTCTCCCTCCGGAAATACGATGTAACGTCTGCCCTGCTCCACTTCCCGTGCCACTTCGTTTATAACCGGCAATGCGTTCCTTACATTCTCCTTATCAAGACGTTTTCCTTTTACCATATCGATAATTTCCCTGATAAAAATGGTATGCGATTTTGCTTCGTCCATCACTACGGTACACGGCTTTTGATGTGCACCTACGATTCCATAAGCATCATATTTCCCCTGATGATTCGGATACATAATATATCCGCCTTCCTTAGGCAGATTTTCCACACCATACACTTCCGTACGGATAGGACTTGTCTTCTGCATTATGCTTACTACATACTGTAAATACTGATAGCATTCTTCTTCTGAATACGCATCAGATGCTGCCATTGTGCGCATTTTGTCTATCACTCCGGGGAGTATGAATATATTTCTTGCTATTACATAATAAAATCTTAACATTAATCTTCACTTTTCCTCTTTATCCTTCAGACAAATTATATACCGACGTTCAAACAAAGACAACCATGAAATATCATATACACCCGGATAAAAAAGCAAACAGCAAAACATCTCCGCTTTACCATTTGCTTTCAGATTTTATATTTTTCTAATTTCCGGTCAGTCGGCATACATTAAATTTTCAAAGCAGTCCCATTCCGGGATACCGTTAACAAGAGGTGTCCAGCCTCTGTATCCAATATCAATCCGGCATTGTCTGCCGTCTGCAAGTTCCAATTCCGCATAGCTTTCCCCATCTGTCCGGCGGAAATAAAATTCCGTGCCGGCCGGCAGTGTTTCTCTTACCTGCTGTGGCAGCATAATAACCTCTAAATCAATGGCAGAAACGATTGCAGCCACATCAGGTGCAAGCTCATAGTATTCCGTTTCAGGCTGTATTGTACCATCTGTCGGATTACCCGTATAAGTCCTGCTACCTGTAAAGGTGCCAAGTATCTGAAGTCTGCTGCTTAGTACAAACTCTGACGGATCATTGAAAACCTCCTCATACCATGCACCATATTCCTCCTCGCCCCCGCAAAGGACACCTGCAAAGCCTGCCCCGGAAACCTGCCCGTTTAAAGTAATGTCCTCTTCGTTCAGATCATAGACATAGATGGTTGTATATCCATTTTCCGCCGTGGCTTCCACATAAAGAAAGTATCGCTCATTGTCGGGACCGCCCGGGCAAACCAGAAACGGATTCATCTCAAAGCCATAACATTCCTTCAGATGCTGTTTTTTCCCATTCTTCGTAACATACAGATCCGAAAAATTATATTCATTTTCCAAGACAGACAGATACAAACGGTCACCCACACCGTCTTTGCTGTCCAAATCTGCCTCCACTTCATAACTAAGCGGTAACATTCTTGCCCATCCGCCATCCGGTGCAGAGGTATACTTCACTTTAAAAAGCTCCGGTGACTCATCAAACCATATGGTAACCGTCAACGATTCCGTGTCTTTGAAAGCAGGCTCATCGGATGCAAAATAAAAGGTAATGCCCTGATAATCCAGTGTCCATGTAAAGTCATCCTCCGCATGCTCTGCGAGCTCTTTAGACAGACCGTCTGCAACCTTAAGGGTATATTTCCCCTTAATCTTATCGTTCAAAATGGCCGGAAGCTTCGTAGTATCATTCAATACATCTGTCAGCTTTAGCTCCTGCCCTGTGACAGGATTAAGGTTTATGCCAAGAATCCGATAGTTTTGATATTCATGATTGGCACCTCTCTCCTCCTTCATCAGGATACTTAGAATACGGTCATCAGCACGCTGAATAAAATATTGCGAGGAACTTGTATAGCCATAAAACTCTTGCTGCTTAGCCGCGGTCTCTTTCGCAGCAGGCAGCATCTCATTTAGAATCGTCTCACCTAGTTTTTTGTTGTCAACATTTCTTTTTTGAAGTTGCTCATTGAGATTGGAAAATTCTGTCGCACTTTTTTCCCCCAGAATGATATCATCCCACTCCACGCTACACAGCAACGTACTGCCATCCTCCCACTCATCCTCACTGTCATACTGCCTAAGCTTCAGCACCTGAAGAGGACCGGGGGCAGGTTCCACAAATGCCTGCGGGTTTTCCATGCCGCCCCGATCTGTAACCCTGTTCGTGACAAACTGTCGGTACAGCAAAGGACTGCCAAGTACTGACACAATCGTGATTAGCGTTGTAATTACCCAATGTTTCATCCCATATTCTCCTCTATCTGCTTAAGCCACATAATGCCACCTTCATACCAAAGATACATCTGCACAATCCCGTCGCTACTCTGAGCCGCACCGGCATAGCAATCCCCAAGAGACTGTGCATTGCACATCAAAAGTGTACCGCCTTCACCTAATCCCCAGTAGTACCCGGTTCCCTGATAATCGCTTTTGTCATCAAATGTTACGGTAAAATCGTACCCATATGTATTCATGCAAAGATGAAAATTGCTCATTCCGGGCGGTGTCGGGAGATTTTGACCGTCATCAGTACTATAACCGGCCAGTTCAAAACAACAGCCCTCCAAATCCGCTTTCTCTAAATCGTAAGAAGCTACGGGCAGGAATCGTTTGTAGGTTTGATAGCTAATGCCGGCTGTATCCCCTTCATCATAGGAAAAATAGCACTGTTGAAGTAATGTATTTTGGTCTAACAGTGTCACATAGGTCTCCATCTCCTGAGGATTACCATATGCGTTTAGCGGCGATGCATCACCAATTCTCGCGCTCCAGACTTCATTACCACAGCCGGGATAGATGGGCTGGTCCAGAATCGTAATCTCACGTTCATAATATCTGCCACCTGCCGCGAATCCTGAGTAATCACCTGACTCTGAGCTTACCCGCAGTGCCTTTGCATCACCTTGTCCATCCATTCGGAAAATCAGACTGTTAAAATTCTCCGGCAGGCAGGTCTCCTCCTGTCCATCTACTCTTCTGTTAACCTGCAGCCATACACCCTCGAGTTTTTCCGGATCACAAAGGCTTCCTTCCCCAAGCAGTGCTTTATCATCAGGCAGCTCGCTGTCTGCTGTCTCTGTGTACAAAGCGGCTTCTGCCGGCGGCACGAAAGTATCCGTCATTTCAAATGTCAATGTTATCAGCAACGATAGTACAAATGTAATTAGACGACTCATATCATTCCTTTCCCTTAGACTCATCCGACACCCAGTGTCAGTTCAACAGCCTGTATCCCCTCCGGGAAAATGGGAAGTGTTACTTCTTCCTCATCTGCTACCAGCAACAGATAATTTCCTGACAAGGGTACCAGTGCCTGATATGTTTCCGACACAATGGCAGCATTTTCAAATGCCGCTGTATCCGCACCGTTTAACAGCATTAAATCCAGATACAGGCGGCTTGGCTGATCCATTTCAGTTTCAATTCGCCACCAGCCACGCCACTCAGCCTGTAGCGTCTGGTCTCCCTCATAGAAGCACAGCAGTACAGCTTCACCGTCATAATTACCGTTTTCACCCGGATAAAAGCTCAGACAATATTCCACACTGTTATCCCATGTACGAATCCACCAATCCGTTCCATAATCGTAGGAGGCAAGACCTTCCGCTGTTGGTCCAAGCCAACCTTCGGTAAACCAACCTTCCAAATCAAAGCCATCATCCGGAAGTGGTGTAAAATCCCACGACAAAAGCTCTCTTTCATCACCAACAAGCAACTGCGGATAGCCCGTCTGATCCAAAACCGGTTCCCACCGGTATACGGTTCCATCCGTATCAGTAACGGTCACGATAGTATCCGCCTTCTGTACATCGCCGTCCTGATTGCAGAAAAGCAAAACAGGATCTCCGTTTGCAGCATGATAAAGCACCCTGTTCCCATCTACGGTACTTACTGTCAGGGAGGTCTCATGGTCTCTTGCGATTACACAGTACAAATGTCCCCGGTTGCCAATGATATGATTTTCATCAATCTCCGTAATAAACGGATAATATCGGGTAAGCGGACTTGCGGTAGCCTCAAGCCACTGTTCAAAATCAATACCGGTCTTATCTGCCGCATCACTATCAAAACAGCCTATGTAAGCCACGCCAAATACAGCCGTGGACCCACCGATTTCCTCACGGAGCACATCAATGGATGTACCCGCTTCATCCGAAAACGATTGGCTGACCACATCCGGCAACATTTCTTTATCAGCCGGTTCTGCTTCTGTCTCTTTCCTTTCCCCTGCGTCCTTGTCGGGTAATTCATCATCCTTTTCTGCCCGTATCAGAGTCTGCGGTTCTGTCTTTTTGCTACATGCGCACAATCCAAGCACTATAAGCAGTGCAGGAAAAATGCACAGCTTACGCCAAAAATTCTTTCTCATGGCTTTCCTTTTCATCTCCTCCCGTGCCCCTTCAGAAACACTATTATATATAACAGCCATACAGATCATTCAGCCTATCCGCTAATTAAGTATTTTTATCTGATTCCTTTTGTATTATAATCTTTCCACTCCTGTTTGTCATTATCTTTCTCGTGGAGTGTGCTTTGTGTCCTATCTGTCCCTGTTCATCCTTTTCTCTGCCATCCTTGCCGTTTCATCAATTGCATCCTCATAACCTGTCAGGGCAGCAAAGGGTGCAAATTGAGCAGCCCTGTCGCGAAGCGACATATGCGGTCTTTCACAAGAACGGTGATGTGGCAGATTTATAATATCATCATACTTATGCTCATCTTCATAATACCCACTCATGCTTTATGCCCTCCAATCTGCCCGTTTCTTTCGCGGGTCTGTGCTCCTTCTTCAAAGTTCATTCCCTTAAGGACTGCATTCCTGCCAAACTTCTTTTGAATATCAAGAACTGCATGCTGAAGCTTTTTCTCCTTTTCACGCTCTTTCTTCTCCTGTTCTCTTTCCTGCTCCAAGGCTGCATAATCCGTAAACAAATCAAGCTGCTCAAAGGATGACTTCTTTTCCGCTTCTTTTTCCGGCACTACTCTTGCAGCCACAATATTGACTCTTCGGACTAATAAATCCCGATTAATAATTCTGTCAAACAGCTCCTCTACCGCTTTCATGATAATCTTTGTGGAAGATGTCAGACAAGGCAGGTTAACGGTACCGTGGGCATGCTTTGGAATTTGTCTGCCATAATGATCTATGCTCACTTCTCCGTGATATTTCTTTCTGATGACCGGATCGGTTAAGTTTTCGATGTCATATCCCAGCGTAAGCACCATCTGATCAGTAACAAGCTTCTTATCTACCAGGTCCAGTACAAGTAAATCCGTCATTTCCTTTACAATCAGTTTTGCTTTCTCTGCGGTGTAAGGAAAATGCAACACCTGCCCGGAACCCAAACTGTTCTTTTGTGGTTTATAGGCTTTAATCTCCGCAATGGTAACCGGCTCCCATCCCCAGGCATGGTCTATTAACAGCTCTGCATTGATTCCAAAGAGCTTATATAAAAGTGCTTCATTATAGTAATCGTCCGCCTTCCCAAGAGAGCAGCGTGCAACATCTCCCATGGTGTTTAATCCATATGCCGCAAGTTTCTTTGCATAACCATGACCTACTCTCCAAAAATCAGTAAGCGGTGCATGATTCCACAATAATCTCCGGTATGACATCTCATCAATCTCTGCAATACGTACTCCATCCTTATCTGCCGGCATCTTCTTGGCCACAATATCCATTGCCACCTTACACAGATACAGGTTGGTGCCAATACCTGCCGTTGCTGTCACTCCCGTCTCTCTCAGCACATCACGAATCATCTTAAGGGCAAGTTCACGGGCTGTCATCTTATAAGTATTTAAGTAAGTGGTGGCATCTATAAACACCTCGTCTATTGAATAGACATGCATATCCTCCGGTGCTATATATCTTAAATAAATATCAAAAATTCTCGTACTGTAATCCATATAACATGTCATTCTCGGAGCTGCTACGATATAATCCAGTTTCAAATCAGGTAACTCTGCAAGTTGTGCCGCATTGAAGGAAGAACCCGTAAACTTCTTGCCCGGAGCCTTTGCTTTTCTCTCTATATTGACTTCCCTTACCCTCTGTACCACTTCAAATAATCTTGGTCTTCCGGGAATACCAAAGTTCTTTAATGACGGTGACACGGCAAGACATATGGTCTTTTCCGTTCTGCCTGTATCCGCTACCACCAAATTTGTCATAAGCGGATCAAGTCCCCTTTCCACACACTCCACGGAGGCGTAAAACGATTTTAAATCTATCGCAATATAAATTCTGTCCGGCACCTTTCTGCCTCCTCTCCCACATCCATGTGCATGGTATCGTATAAATAGCCTGTAATAGACAATCTGACAACAAAGTGAACCCTCTAAGCCTTATATTTACTGGCCCAGAGGGCATTTTTACTCTTTTTATCTGCAAAAGCCAGGTTATCGCACACCATATTTCTCAATAATATAATCCATGTCCTTATCACCTCTGCCGGATAAGTTGATTAATATTGACCCTTTACCCATTTGTTTTGCAAGCTTCATACCATATGCCATAGCATGAGAACTTTCAATAGCCGGAATAATTCCTTCCATTCTGGAAAGTGTAAAGAATGCATCAATGGTTTCCTCATCCGTAACCACATCATACTTCACCCTGCCAATATCATGTAAAAATGCATGCTCCGGGCCGGAAGACGGATAATCCAAACCGCTGGCTACTGAATATACCGGAGCAGGTTCTCCCTTTTCATCCTTTAACATAATACTGTTAAATCCATGCATAACACCTTCCTCACCATAAGTCAGGCTTGCTGCATGGTCGCCAAGAGCAGTGCCGCGCCCCAATGGTTCCACCCCGTAAATATCAACAGGATCATTTAAAAATCCCGAAAAAAGTCCCATTGCATTCGAACCACCTCCCACACATGCAACAATAGCATCCGGAAGTTCTCCTGTCATTTCCAAAAACTGTTCTCTCGCCTCAACTCCTACCACGCTCTGAAAATCTCTAACCATCATAGGAAAAGGATGCGGACCTACAACAGAACCTATACAATAAATAGCATCCTTATATTCCCTGCAATATGCCATAAATGCCGCATCAACCGCTTCTTTCAAAGTTTGTAATCCTTCCGTAACTTCTATTACTCTGGC
>CAYWHY010000006.1:0-4646 GCA_964458255.1 uncultured Lachnospiraceae bacterium
CGGACAAACGGTTTTCAAGACCGCCTCGTTATGACCACTTCGATACCTCTCCATGTCGCATGCCGCTCTGTCAGCGGCAAAAATTATTCTAGCAAATTAGGATTATAATGTCAACCTCTTTTTTTATAATTTTTTTTGCCTGATTTTTATGCTGTTTTTTCATATGCTTTCCAAAATTTTTTCTATTATAAATAAATCTTCCGGTGTCGTGATTTTGATATTTTCATAAGACCCCTGTACCAGCCTGACGGGATGCTCTGTCAGCATTTCCACCACCATGGAATCATCTGTCACATGAATTCCCTGTATCTTTAGGTTTTCTTCCTCCAATAACAGCTTATCATATGCTTTTTTAATCAGCTGATAAGCAAACACCTGCGGCGTCTGTATGCTCCACACCAGATTTCTGTTGGGTGTCTGTGCAATAGTTCCTGCTTCATCGGCTATTTTAACTGTATCCTTGACAGGCATACCCACCACGCATGCATCTGTTTTTCGCACGCACTGATAAGCCCTGTCTAATATTTCCTGCGTAAGCGCGGGTCTTGCCGCATCATGAATAAAAACGTAGTCACATTCCGACAGTCTTTCCATTCCGGCTGCCACGGAGTGATAACGTTCTTCCCCCCCTGATACTATCTGCTTCACTTTCGAAAAACCATATTTTTTAACAATCTCTTCTTTACAAAAGGCAATATCATTTTCCGACGTCACCAAAACCACTTCTTCTATAAAACTCTCTTCCAATGCTTTTAGGGAGTAATAGACAATCGGCTTACCATTGACTAATAAAAACTGCTTTTTTGTTTCACTTTGCATTCTTTTCCCGGCTCCTGCCGCAAGCACTATTGCCGCACACCGATGCATCTTTTTCCCCATGCCTGCCATCCTCTCCTTATTTTATATCCGCTCCCCCAATCTGAGGTTGGGAACTGCATTCAAATCAAAGCCATGCCGGACACCCTTTAAGTATTCATAGTATCCGGCAACACCTATCATGGCAGCATTGTCTGTACAATAAACCGGTGAAGGATAATAAAACTCTATTCCATCTTTTTTGCAGGCTTCCTTACATGCATTACGTAATGAGGAGTTAGACGCCACACCACCTGCTATGGCAAACTTTTGGTACCCGCATTTCTTTACGGCATCTATGGAATGTTCCACAAGAACATCCACAACCGCCTTCTGAAAAGACGCTGCTACATCTGCCTGATTGATTTCTTCCCCTTTCATCTGACAGCCGTTCAAATAATTAAGCACAGCCGATTTAAGACCGCTGAAGCTGAAATCATATTCACTTTCCGCTACTTTTGCACGGGGAAAATGTATTGCCTGCGGATTTCCTTCTTTGGAAACCTTATCAATTTTAGGACCTCCCGGATAACCGAGTCCTATTGCTCTTGCTACCTTATCAAAAGCTTCTCCCGCAGCGTCATCCCTGGTTCTTCCGAGAATTTCATATTCACCGTAATCCTTTACAACCACAAGATGCGAATGTCCGCCGGAAACAACCAGACAGACAAAAGGCGGCTCTAATTCTTTATTTTCAATAAAGTTGGCACTGATATGTCCCTCAATGTGATGAACTCCGACAAGCGGAATCCCGGATGCGAAGCTGATTGCTTTTGCAGCCGAAACACCTACCAGCAAGGCGCCTACCAGCCCGGGACCATACGTTACGGCAATAGCAGTGATTTCTTCTAATGATTTTTCTGCCTTTGTAAGTGCCTGTTCTATCACCTGATTAATTTTCTCAATATGTTTACGGGAAGCAATCTCCGGCACCACCCCTCCGTATTCAGTATGTAGGGCAATCTGTGAATAGATGACATTGGAAAGGACTTCTCTTCCGTTTTTGACTACCGCAGCTGCTGTTTCATCACAAGAACTTTCAATTGCCAAAATATATACATCTTTATTTTCCATCTGTCACTTCGCCTTCCTCTTCCCAGCCATAGATTTTCCAATGTCCTTTCTCATCTTTTCGAAGCACAAAGATTTCATTGGTTATGCCAAGTACCGTTCCCTGTCTCAAAGTAAAGGAACCATAAAGCTTTGCCCATTCATAACCATCCTGATTAAAGTAATCTATATCCGTACTGGATGAAACCGCATAACTGGAAACGACAATTTCCCTATCCTTCATCTGTTTCACATCCCAGCGCAAATCTTCCACATATTGACTTGGCGATTTATTTGCAATCAGCTCCTCATCATAGAGATTCTCTATATGCGCTGCCAGTTTAAGGAATTCCTCTTCCGAGTATGTTTCATTATAAAAGCACATGGTGATTTCCGAAAACAGCTTCACCACCTCTTTAGGCGTGGGAGGATAACTTTTTTCAAAATTGTACAAAAGAATTTCCTGCACTTTTGACATTTCCGGAACAGTTTCTTCTGCGGATTGAGGCTTTCTGTTCGATATGTAATAATAATAACCAAGCACAATGCCAAATAAGATGATGCCTATTATCACTGTTTTGATACCCCTGTTTTTTTTGTTCTCCATAAGGTTCCCCCTTTCCATCAAATTATTTTCCGTTTATTCTTCATCAAATACAAGTTCTATTGTTTTACCGTCACGGCAGGTTTCCGTAGCCGGAAATATTTTCCGTGCTACCGGCAGAAATTCATCCGGTCTGTTTAAGGAAGGACTGTAATGTGTCAGCCACAAACGTCTTACCTGTGCCCGTTTTGCCAGTTCTGCCGCTTCATAAAAGGTCATATGCTTATTTTCTTTTGCCTTGGAAATCTTATCCGGCTCTCCGTACATTCCCTCGCAAATAAATAAATCTGCCTCTTGCGCGTGTCTGGCAATGCTTTCTGTGGGTCTTGTGTCAGTACAATATGTGACACGCAATCCTCTCCTTGGTGCCCCAAGAACCATTTCCGGCACGAGTGTCATATCTTTCGTTTCAATTACCTCACCATGTTGCAGACGGCTCCAGTACTTTTTTTCGATTCCAAGGGAAATTGCCTTATCCATTTGGAATTTACCGATTCGGTCAATGACGATACTGTATCCGTAACAGAGCACATTATGATTTACCTTGAAAGCTTCTATCCTGAATCCGTCAAATCGAATCGTCTGTTCATTTTCCGTAAGCTCCAGGCACTCAATTGAAAACGGCAATTCCGGTGCAATAATCCGCAGCGAAGCTACCACCTTAGACAGTCCTTTCGGTCCTACCAAAAGAAGCGGCTCCGTCCGTTCTGCATTTCCCATTGTGAGAAGCATCCCGGGCAGTCCGCTGATATGATCTGCGTGATAATGCGTAAAACAAATAACATCAATCGGTTTCGGGCTCCAACCCTTTTCCTTCATGGCAATCTGCGTACCCTCACCACAGTCAATCAATATACTTTGTCCGTTATACCGGGCCATCATGGAAGTCAGCCACCTATAAGGTAACGGCATCATACCACCGGTTCCCAGCAAACAAATGTCTAACATAATTTTTCCCTCTTTAACTGATTCCTATTGCGAAAAGCTTAAAGGATTTCCTTCACTTCCTCCTCTGTTACGGGAATGGCAAATCCTACTATCATTTTATCATAACATTCTTCGCATAGGTCAAAAAAATGTTTCATTCCGTCTTTTTTGCTGAAATAGTCAAACTGCGTATCTCCACAAAAACAGCCTTCCTTTAAAATACCGTTCTCGACTTTTAATTCTTTTTTACAGCGGTTGCAAATAACCGATACAAGCTCTCTTTTATGATCATCCAAATAAATCCGCATGGCAATCCTCCTTTGTTTCTATGACATTTTTACTGCCAGACAACGTTTTGTATTGCCTTTCATTATACATGATTTTCTAATAAGAAACAGTGGTAATTGTTCCATGCGCTTCCTATCTTTTCCACATAATAAGAGCATCTTCCTTTGGTTTTTCGTAAAAACCGGGGCGTACTCCTTCGCTTATAAACCCCAGACTTTCATATAAACAAATCGCAGGTGTATTGCTAATCCTTACTTCCAGGGTAACAGCGCCGATACCATGCAAAGCAGCTTCTCTCAACATATATTGCATGAGTGTTCTGCCGATACCTCTTCGGCGAAATTTTTCAGCCACTGCCACATTCGTAATTTCACCCTCACCGGCAATATTGCGAATACCACAGCAGCCTGCAATTTCGCCGTCTTCCTCTGCCACATAATAATATGCATAATCCGCTTCCACCATTTCAAGGAAATCCTTTGGTGACCATGGCATTGAAAAAACTTCCTGTTCTATTTTGCTGACTGCTTCAACGTCCGCTGCCTTCAATTCCCGTATCATCATCTTTTCATCCTTCCACAGCTGTCCGCCCGGAAGAATTGCAACGCAATTCTTCTTATGCAAAACACAGTATTTCTTAGGTGGTGTCTTTTGACACCTTAGAAGTACTTTTTGCATTTTTCTCACGTTCTGCCTGCGACAATCTTAAATATTCCGGTGCATGTTCTGCCGCGTTTACCGCTTTTCCTTCTTTGTAATAGTCAAATGCCAAAATGCCGAAAGCTGCTGCTCTTTGTCTGTTCATATGTGCGGGTGCGAAACCATAAGGCACTCTCATAAGCTCTGCCAGTTTTGATTCATAGACCGGCACACCATCACCCAGAAAAATAATTTCTCTTTCAAAGTCATTACAAATCTCCGC
>CAYWHY010000006.1:4746-52989 GCA_964458255.1 uncultured Lachnospiraceae bacterium
GCACACCATCACCCAGAAAAATAATTTCTCTTTCAAAGTCATTACAAATCTCCGCAATTTCATCTATGGAAACCGCACACTGCTTTACCAAAGCACTGAGTGCATATGCCACCGGTGTTTCTTCTTTATCAACAAATTCGTATAAGCCTGTATAAACCTGATTTCTTCTCGCGTCCATAATCGGACAAACCAGCTTGTCTGTTCCATACAGATTACAGGCAAGACCGTCCAATGTCGGAATCTCAATAATAGGCTTATCAAGTGCAAGTCCAAGTCCTTTCGCTGTGGCAGACCCGATACGAAGTCCTGTAAAGGAACCCGGTCCGGCGGCCAACGCGATAGCATCCACCGTGCTTAAATCAAGCTCAGTCATTTTCCGTACTTCATCCAGCATCGGCAGTAATGTCTGCGAATGAGTTTTTTTGTACTGAATATTGTATTCTCCTATTAAATTGCCGTCTTCAAGAACCGCCACGGATGCTGCAAGTCCCGAGCTGTCTAAGGCTATTATTTTCATTTTTTCTCCATTCCAAGGCACCTGTTCAAAGTGCTGTCTGTTTTTTCTTCTATGGTAATCCTGCGATAATCAAAGCCTTTTTCCAAATCTTTTTCTATCTTAATCTGCGTATACTTCCCGGGAAGAATTTCCTCTATCAGATCCGCCCACTCTATCAGGCAGATCCCGTCTGCGTAAATGTAATCCTCATAACCGACTTCATCCATCTCCGAAACATCCCCGATGCGGTACACATCAAAGTGATAAAAAGGAAGCCTTCCTTCTTCATAAACCTGCATAATGGTAAAAGTCGGGCTATTGACCGGTTCATCAATTCCGAGACCCTTCGCAAGTCCCTGTGTGAAAACGGTTTTCCCTACACCCAAATCGCCGATAAGGGTAAATACACTTCCCGGCTTCGCTTCTTTACCTATTTTTTGTCCCAGGAAGAAGGTATCCTCCGGTCTGAAACTTTCTATTATCTTCACTTTTTTCTCCATTTAAAAATCATACTTCTTTCTACCAACGGATTTTCACTCTGCCCGGAGGCATATGTGTGGAAATCGCTGCTATTACAGCACTCAGTTGCTCGCCCAACTCACGTTTCGGGAAAATGGTTGCGTTTACCGCAGAGGTATATACAATCAGACTTTTCGTTGTAGATATTGCTTTTCGCATATCCTCCCACTTTTGACTTTGCACTTCTTCTCCCTGTGACACCTCCATGCCCTCTTCCGTCAATTTGTAATGCAAAGGCTTCTTAAATGTAGGATTCATAAGAAACTGCTGCCTTGATTTTAAAAACAGTGTAACCGGAAGATACAAAAGGATAATGATTCCTCCAAGCAGGAATAAAATGCCCTCTCCCGAAAAATAAGCCAGCAGCATAAATGCCCCTGCTGCCGCACCAATCAGCCCCGACGGGCCGGTATAGGTATGATGCAGCATATAATCATATAAATCTCCTGCCGTCATTTGAACATCAAATTCTACTTCCATACCGCTCTCCTAATCTCTATCTGAAAGTAATTATACTAAAAAAACGATAAAGTGCAATACTTATTCATGTCTGAGTGCTTCAATAGGGCTAAGCTTAGCTGCTTTTTTTGCCGGATAAATACCGAAGAAAATACCAACGCCGCAGGAAAAAAGGGATGCTGCAATAACGGTACCTGCATCCACCTGTGATTTTATTCCTGCCATCGCCCCGACACCGGCCGCGCCTAAAACTCCGAGCACAATACCTATCAGGCCTCCAAGTAACGTAATAATACCTGCTTCCGCCAAAAACTGCAGCAAAACAGAACGTGTTCTGGCTCCGAGTGCCTTTCTGATACCAATCTCCCTGGTACGCTCCGTTACGGATACCAGCATGATGTTCATAACACCGATACCGCCTACCAACAGCGAAATAGCCGCCACAAACGAAATGAATATCGTGATAAATCCCAAAATGGTATCAAACTGTGCCGTATAATCCGAAAAGCTTTCCATCAAAATCTGATTTTCACCTCTTACATTATGCCTGCTTTCCAAAACGGCCAGTGCCTGCTTTGCCACCTGTGTAGAGTATTCGGAAGATTCCGATATTACATAGAACTGACTTACCTCATCCACATAATAACCAAGCTTATTGGCCATAAACGTCATAGGCACTTCTGCCTGCACGGTAACGGTTCCATAACCCATGGTTATCAGAGATGATGCATTATCCTTACGGATTCCTATAATACGAAGTTCCTGTGTGATGCCCCAAACGGTAACTTCATAAGTCATTCCTATTACATCTGTGGTACCAAACAAAGCCACCGCACTTGCTTCCGTAATGATACACACATTACTTCCGCTGTCATAATCGTTCCGGGAAAAATATTTTCCCTTTACAATCGGATCAGAGCCTGCATACTGCAGGCCTATCGTACCACCGACTAAATTCACATCGAAATCACCCTTAGGTCCTTCTGCCGTTCCCCAGGTGCTAAATTGCGGCGTCACTCCTTTTACATGGTCCACCTGCTCCAGAATGGCATCAAAATCCGATTGGTCAAAGGTTACCGTGGTATCTTTTCTGGTATTGTCAACATAAAAAGCGATCTGTCCGCCGGCAAGTCCCTCCAATTCCGAGTTGACCTTTCCCCTGACACCGTTACCTATGGAAATAACCATGATAACCGAAGAAATACCAATGATAATACCAAGCATGGTCAGCACCGAACGGCCTTTATTATTTTTAATATTCATCAGGGCAATCTTTATATATTCCCAAATCTGTGCCATCCTTTTCCTCCTATGCTTCAGGCACTGCTACAACAGGCAGTCCTTCCTCTAAATCTGTTGTTACTTCCGTCACAAGCTGTTCTCCCTCTGAAATACCTGAAAGAATCTGAATCATGGTATCGGAAGAAATACCTGTCTCAACAGGCTTCTTTACAAGAATACCGTCTTCTATCACATACACAAATTCACCTTCCATGTCCACATTAACAGCACTTACCGGCACAAGAACAGCACTGTTTTCCTCTGCAGTAGTAATCACAACCTTTGCTTCCACACCAAGATAAATTTCACTGTCAGGGTTTAAAATTCTGATTTCCGTTCCCACTACGGCCGCACCGCTTGTATTCTGCTCTGCCATTTTATTGATTTTGGTAACTTCCCCTTCATATTCTCTGCCTCCCACAGTAACCGTTGCTTTCTGTCCCAAGGCAATTTTGTCAAGGTCATATTTTGTCACGGAAATCTTAACGGAAACGTCCTGCAGGCTTTGCAACTCAAGAATCTTGGTGCCTTCAGCAACTGTTGTCCCTTCTACGACACCGATTTCCGTCACTACTCCGTCAAACTCTGCCACAATTCCGCTTTCTGCATTTTGAAGTGCTGTCAGCTCTTCCTGTGCTTCCATAGCCTTACTCTGACTGTCTGCCTCTAACTGAGACTTGGCACCGGCAGTCATTTTTCCGGCTTCTGCACTGCTTTTCTGTGATTTCATTTCAGAACGGTATTCCTTATAATCGGAAAGCATTTTATTGTATACATCCAGTTCCGCTTCCCAGCCTTTGATTTCTTTGTTGTGATTCTGTTCGTAATTATTTTCCTGAACCAGCTTCTGTAAATTCATATATTCATCCGAGTCCGGTTTGTCCTGCCAATCCAAAAGGGAAATCTGCAGCTGCATGCCAAAAAGTGCCAAATCACTTCTTTTCTGTTCAATCTTGTTTTCCAGCTTAGTGATGTACGCTTCCGTATCGGCAATCTGCTGTTCCAATACTTCCAAATTAATATTGGCTTCACTCAAATCTCCCATTTTCTCATTATTGCCCTGTAATGCATCCCGGTAACTGCCTTCTTGGGACTGCTGCTTTAACTGTGCAAGCTGCGTGCCGCTCTTAAGTGATTCCTCATCATAAGCAATCAGAACATCACCCTTTTTTACCGCATCACCGGCACTTACATTCACTGTGCCGATTTTAACATTCACTTCAGAAAAATAACTTTTGGAAGTGTCCGCAGTAACAGTACCGCTGGTGTTGATGGTCTGTAGAATTTCTCCTTTTACGGCTTCTGCCGTGATAACCGGCACGGACTCATTTCCACCCAAAACTCCGGATAAAACGAAAAGTGCTACCAAGGCAATCACTACCATAATAATCATTCTTTTTTTGCGTTTTTTCTTAGCTGCCTCATCTAATGGCTGTTTTTCTTTCTTTTCTTTCATTTGCTCCTCAATCTGCCTTTCCTAAAATATCAATGGTTCATTTTCTTTTATCATTCTGCCTCATTTACAATGTCTGCCACAATTCTGCCGTCCATAATCCGAATAATGCGCTTTGCTCTTTCAGCAATTTCATTATCATGGGTAATCAATATAACGGTTCTTCCCTCTTTATGCAGTTCTTTTAATATTTCCATTATCTCAGCCGTGGAACCGGAATCCAGATTACCGGTAGGCTCATCTGCCAATATAACAGGCGGTGCCTGTGCTATGGCACGGGCAATCGCCACTCTCTGTTGCTGACCCCCTGACATTTCTGACGGTTTATGCGTCATTCTTTTGGCAAGACCTACTTTTTCAAGTGCTGTCTGTGCCAGCTTAATCCTCTCCTTTTTCGGCACACCGCGGTATATCAGCGGCAATTCCACATTTTCAAGGGCCGTAAGTCCGGGTATCAGGTTAAATCCCTGAAAAATAAAACCAATTTCACGATTCCGGATATCGGAAAGCTCATCATCCGTCAGATGCGAGACATCCTGACCATTTAATATGTAAGTTCCGGTCGTAGGTACATCCAGACACCCCAGCATGTTCATCAGCGTAGACTTTCCCGATCCGGACTGCCCGATAATGGCAACAAACTCATTACGGTTAATGATTAAATCAACGTGGTCCAACGCACGGACCTCATTTTCCCCCGGATTATATATTTTGCATATATCCCGGATTTGCACTACTTCTTCCATCTGTGCTCTCTCCCCCCTTTTCTTTATTGTACTATTGTATTATACATTTAATACAGTGATTGTCAATACCTATTTTATATATCACACACTTACTATAACGAATTATATTACCATTGCTTTCTTTTTTGCATAAAATTTTTCTTAAAATTGTCTTAAAGGTTTCTTCTTACTTTGCGCACCATCAAAATTTATGTTTTTTCACAATGCCGGTCTTCAAAATCGGACTCAGCTTTTTATATATCAACATGGTAACCGCTGAAACAACGGTTCCTTTTAACAGATTAAGCGGAACTACCGCAAACAAAACCAAAGTATTCACACCGGTAATGGCTCCGTTTACTGCAGAGCCCATTCCTACAATGGTTTCAAGAGGCATACCGTACAATTTGGAAAATGCCGGCAACAGATAAATTGCATTAAATGCAGAGCCAAACACTGTCATACATAATGTTCCGGCTACCGACGCCACTATGGCATTTTTCTTTGATTTTTTAAACATATAAATAATGGATGCCGGCAAAATAAAGCTGCAACCGATTACGAAGTTTGCCAGATCCCCTACAAACGCCGTGGACGTTCCTTTTATCATCAGTTTTAATATTATTTTGCAAAATTCTATCATCACACCGGCTACCGGCCCGTAAGCAAAGGCTCCTACCAGTGCCGGAATTTCACTAAAGTCAAGCTTATAAAATTCAGGTGCAAAAAATATCACAAAATCAAAAATATGAAGCACGGCTGCTATTGCGGAAAAAACACCTATTACGGCAATTTTTCCGGTGCTCAGAATACGCTCTTTGCTTTGATTTTTCTTTTGCACTATCTTTTCTGCCGCATAAGCTGCCAGCGTAAGTGCCACGGCAATCAACAATACTTCCAGTGCAAACACTGTGTTCTCAACTAAATCGGTCCATAAATCTTTACTCATTTTCTTTTCCTCCTAAAATACGGCTTTCGCCTGTTTTTCAGAAAGGCTCTTCTTGAAGAGAATGCAAAAAGCCCCGAATGTCATAAACACTCGGGGCTACCACTCACAATACCTTAATATGCCGTCTGCGTACACAGACAGAGCACCTTCTTCTCTCATCCAGACTTTACTGTCGGTTTTGGAATTTCGCCAAATCAGCCGTTTGCATCTGAGCTTTTCTAAAAACTGACACTCAGTTACATGCGGGTCGCGGACTATACCGCCGGTAGGGAATTTCACCCTGCCCCGAAGAACTTTCCTATTTACTTTTGCCATTATAACTCTTTACCGGCATTTTCACAAGCCCTGTTTTACGTACCTTTCCGGCTTTTTATTTCTGTAAATACGCAAAGAAGCCTGATACATCATTGGATTTCATATATCCTTTTTCTACCCAGAAATCGGCAGCCATTTGTGCGATTTCCATAACATTTTCTTCTTTGCCGGGGTCATTGAACTCTTTGTTCATTGCTTCATCATAAAAAGTAATTCCCGCACATTCCGCCTTCACATCTTCCACCGAAAGTTCAAGCCCTTTGGCCATGATTTCACAGCCTTCATCAAAGTTTTCATTCAGGTATGCCACAGATTTATTCCATCCTTCATTTAATGCATCTGCCGCATCAGGATGTTCCTCAAGAAATGTTGTGCTGACGGTAAGCACATCGATAATGGCTTTCGGATAGTCTGCTGAAGAAACAAGTACATGTCCGCCCTCTCTCTCGTTACAGTTGCTCAAGGCAGGCTCCCATGTAACCGCAGCATCTACCTGTCCTGCAATAAAGGCTTCACCTGCCGCATCATTTCCCATTTCTACAATATTAATCTGATCTTCCGTGATATTACTGTCAGCCAATACCTGTAGGAAAAAGAAATAAGAAGTTGCCGATTTATCCAAAGCAACCGTCTTGCCTGCCAAATCATCTGCTGTCTTAATTTCTGCAGATGCCACCAGGCCATCACCACCCGTAGAGCAGTCCATCGTGCATACATACTGTTCCGGTGCACCGGCATCAAATTGGATAATGTCACGATCAAGGACCTGTCCCAATGCCTGAATACTGTTAGAAACAAATGCCGCACCATAGGTGGATTCGTCTTCCATGATAACTACTTCCACATCATACCCTAATTCTTCAAAATAGCCTTTTTCGATT
Organism: uncultured Lachnospiraceae bacterium; assembly: GCA_964458255.1. GTDB lineage: Bacteria > Bacillota > Clostridia > Lachnospirales > Lachnospiraceae > Suilimivivens. Next base: position 11,825 of record CAYWHY010000006.1, read on the forward strand.
CCAATAAAAACAGGCGCATAACCTGCCCATGTACAAAAGGCAATTTTACAGGGAATCAATCCTCCGTCTGTTTCCTTTGTTTCATTGCCGGCCTGCTCTGTTTTTGACGCACCGCATCCCACACAGGAAGCTGCCAGCATCACGCTAAGTAACAATGCTAAAACTTTTTTCATAACTGTTTTCTCCTCATTTTTTATTTATCAAGAGCTGCTTCCTGACTTTCCTGCCAGAGCATACCCATGATTTTCTGCTTTAATTTGATAAATTCCGGATGTAACATAAGTTCGTGATTACGTTCCCCTTCTATATCCACGTGCAATACCTCGCGGATGGTTCCCGGTCTGCGACTCATAACATAAATACGGTCTGCCAAAAGAATCGCCTCGTCAATATCGTGGGTAATAAAAAGAATCGTATTACCGGTTTCACGACTGACTTTGGCCAGCAACTCCTGCATAACCACTCTTGTCTGCGCATCCAATGCTCCAAACGGCTCATCCATCAAAAGAATTTCCGGATGATTTGCCAGTGTTCTTGCAATTGCCACACGTTGCTTCATACCCCCGGAGAGTTGTCTGGGAAGTGCATTTTCAAAGCCGGACAAGCCGACAAGCTGAAGAAACTCTTTTGCTGTTTTTTCCCGTTCTGCCTTCGCAACCTTTTTCATTTTTAACCCAAATTCTACATTTTTCTGAACCGTAAGCCATGGGAAGAGACTATATCCCTGAAATACCATACCTCTGTCTGCACCGGGCTCTGTTACATGCTTTCCGTCAATAGTAACCTCCCCCTCTGTAGCCTCCTCAAGACCTCCGATAATGTTAATTAAGGTGGACTTGCCGCAGCCGGAAGGTCCTACCATGACCACAAACTCAGACTCCTTCACTTCCAAATTAATATCTTTGAGTGCAACAAGCTCTTTTCCCTTGCGATTGGTAGCCGGAAAAACCTTCTGCAAATTGCTCACTTTTAACTTCACTTCGTCCATATGCAAACCATACCTTTCAAACTCCGTTGTATGTGACAGCGGTGTAAACGCTATTCACCTAATTTTTCATGCCATGGCACAACAACCTTCGTTAAAATCCGAAGAACAAAATCCGTAATCAAACCGATAAGACCAATCATAATCAAACCGGCAAAAATCACATCCGTTGCAAGAAAACGCTGTGATTTTAAAATAATATAACCAAGTCCTGCGGAAGCTGCCACCATTTCCGCAACTACAAGATATGTCCACGCCCACCCTATCGTCATGCGAAAATCGTCCATAAGTCCCGGCAATGCTGCCGGAAAAATAACTTCCGTATAAACCTGCCATCGATTGGCACCGAGTGTTCGTGCCGCGTTAATCATATTCTTTTCAATAGAAGAAACCGTATCACACACCATCAATACCAGTTGGAAAAACGTTCCCAAAAAAATAATGACATACTTCTGGTCTTCTTCAATTCCCAAATATAAAATCGTAAGCGGCACCAGCGCCACAACAGGAAGATACCGCACAAATTCTATAACCGGCTGTACAATGGCACTGAATTTTTTGGAGCGGGCCATCAACATACCGATGGGAAGTGCTGCCACGGCTGACCAAAGCCATCCTATCATAACACGCTTTGTTGAAATATAACAGTGTTCAAACAAACTTCCGTCATTTGCCATTTCTAAAAGGCTGTTCCACACATCAGTAGGTGACGGCATAAAAATTTCGTTCACAAAACCGCCATAGGTAGCCACACACCATGCCACAATAATGACACAAAAAGAGACAAAGGAAAGCCATCCGGCAGATAAACCATGGTTTTTCTTCTTCATTCTATTTCTCCCATCTTTTACCACATATCATATTTTTAGCTTATTTGTTCTGATTTAACCGCATGGTAAGTGCAATTCTCTTCTTTGCCACATCTACGGAAAGAACCTGCACATCCACAATATCTCCCACACTTACGGCTTCTAACGGATGCCTGATATATTTGTCCGTAATCTGGGAAATATGTACCAGTCCGTCCTGATGAACACCGATATCCACAAATACACCAAAGTCAATCACATTGCGGACAGTGCCTTTCAAAATCATACCAGGCTTTAAATCTTCCATGTCAAGTACATCACTTCGCAGGATAGGTGCCGGCATATTTTCTCTGGGATCTCTTGACGGCTTTTCGAGCTCTTTTAAAATATCCGTCAACGTAATTTCACCGATACCGAGTTCCTGTGCCATCAGCTTTTTATCCTTGATTTTCTTTTCAAGAGAACTTACCATTGCGGCTTCCTTCTGCTGATTTGTCTTGCCGGTCGTTTCTTTTGCCGTACCCTCGTCAAGCGCCATGACGGTGCCGCCCATAGCGGCTGCCAAAGCCTGTCCCATAGCAGTATTCGTATTGCGGATGACAACGGTCTGCTTTGCTTTCTTTTTTTCCTGCTTAGGCGTCGCTTCCTTCTTAGTGCCGGCATTTTGAGCTGCCTGTTTCTGTGCAGTGCGCACATCATCCATGGTAAGTCCCATTTTAGAAAGAAGTGCCATGGCTGCTTCATAGCTTTCCGGATGTACACTTGTAGCATCAAGCGGGTTATCGCCGTCTGATATTCTAAGGAAGCCGGCACACTGCTCATATGCTTTCGGTCCTAATTTTGGCACCTTAAGAAGCTGTGCGCGATTCCTAAATTTTCCGTTCTTTTCCCGGTAATCCACAATATTTTTAGCAATTACTTTAGAAATACCGGAAATATATTCGAGCAGGGAAGCGGATGCTGTATTTAAATCCACACCTACTTTATTTACACAGTCTTCTACTACACCGCTTAACGCCTCTCCAAGCTTTTTCTGGTTCATGTCATGCTGGTACTGGCCTACACCGATAGACTTAGGATCAATCTTTACAAGTTCTGCCAAAGGGTCCTGTAATCTTCTGGCGATAGAGGCAGCACTTCTCTGGCCTACATCAAAGTTGGGGAACTCTTCGGTAGCAAGCTTACTTGCTGAATAAACAGAAGCTCCTGCCTCATTTACAATGACATACTGAACCGGTGTATTCAACTCCTTAATCAGTTCAACAATTACCTGTTCTGACTCTCTTGATGCTGTTCCGTTACCCACACTGATTAATGAAATACCATATTTGGCAATCATTTTTTTCAGCTCTGTTTTCGCTTCCGTCACCTTATTCTGAGGTGCCGTAGGATAAATCACCTTTGTGTCAAGTACCTTTCCTGTGGCATCCACTACTGCAAGTTTACAGCCCGTACGAAAAGCGGGATCCCATCCGAGAACCACTTTCCCCGCAATAGGGGGCTGCATTAAAAGCTGTTCCAAATTCTTTCCGAATACGGAAATGGCACCGTCCTCTGCCTTTTCCGTGAGCTCATTTCTGATTTCCCTCTCAATAGCCGGAGCAATCAGTCTGTCATAAGCATCTTCTATTACTTCCCGTAAAAAAGGAACCGTATACCCGTTCTCGGAAGTAATGGTTTTCTTTGCAAGGAACTGTAAGATTCTTTCCTTCGGTGCTACCACCTTAACGGCAAGGAATTTTTCCGCCTCACCTCTGTTAAGAGCCAGCACTCTGTGTCCTGCCGCCTTCTTAACGGGCTCTTCATAAGCATAATACATTTCATATACACTCTGCACTTTTTCATCCTTAGCTGTGCTTGTGATTGTTCCTTCTTCCGTTGTAATGTTTCTGATATAAATACGGTAGTCTGCCTCATCGGAAATGCTTTCGGCAATAATATCTGCCGCACCCTGAAGTGCTTCCTTCGCATCCTTTATGCCTTTTTCCTCATCTATGTAATTAGCGGCTTCCTCCAACAGCGGCTTATCTGAATCCTGCTTTAAAATATATTCTGCTAACGGTTCCAGACCTTTTTCTTTGGCAACACCGGCTCTTGTCTTTCTCTTAGGTCTGTAAGGACGATACAAATCCTCTACCACAACTAAGGTTTCCGCTGCCAGAATTTTTGCTTTCAGTTCGTCGGTCATTTTCCCCTGTTCTTCAATACTGCCGATAACCTGCTCCTTCTTTTCTTCCAGATTGCGCAGATAAGTTAATCTTTCATACAGATTACGAAGCTGTTCATCGTTTAAGGAGCCGGTAGCTTCCTTACGATAACGTGAAATAAAAGGAATTGTATTTCCTTCATCAATTAACTTGACAGCCGCCTCCACCTGCCACTTTTCTACCTGCAGTTCTTCTTTTAGTTTCAGTATAATGTCCATATCTTTTTTCCTTTACTTTTTCTAATAGCTGACGCTTCTTTATATTATAGTGGATAAGCAGGGGTTTTTTCAATAGTTTCCCTTGCATATATCAGAAAAGATTTGTATTATTTCCCGTAAGATGGTAATATATAAGTATCAATAATTTTAACAGGAAGCGACACATTATGGATTTTTATAATCATGAAAATAAATCCCGGCCGGAGGAACAGCAACCGTATCATCCTGCTTTTCAAAATCCGGGACATACCATGGCATGCGTTTCCCTCTTTTTGGGACTTGCAGCACTGTTTTCCGTATTGACAGTGTTTGTTCCTCTAATATCCGGAGGACTTGCTATTGTACTTGCCCTTTTATCCAAGGGATACGCAAAGAAAATGTCAGGTCCGGCCAGAATTGGCTGCACCTGCGCAATTACAGGTATTTGTATCACGGTTTTCATCCTTGCCTACTCTGCCATCACTATTTTTACCAACCCCAATTTATTAATTCAACTGGGACGGCAGTATGATGCAACCTATGAATCCATGTACGGTCAGTCTGCAGAGGATGCCTTTGGCTTTTCCTTTGAAGATATGATGGAAGATTATGCAGATGCTTTATCACACTAGGAAGGAGCTGTCATGTTAAACGGAATTGGTGGATTTGGTACCCCTTATGCATTTCAGTCCGGCAGTATGTTACCTGCCGGCAATAGTATTGTCAAAAATCCCGGTGCTCCCACAGGGGTATCTGTCGGGCGCAAATCTTCCCCCGCAGAATGTGAAACCTGCCGGAACCGCAAATATCAGGACGGCTCGGATGAAATGGTTTCCTTTAAATCTGCCGCACATATTTCTCCGGAAGCTTCTGCTTCACGGGTACGTGCGCATGAACAGGAGCATGTAAGCAACGCTTACAAAAAAGCCTCTCAGAACAACGGCAAGGTGCTTGCCGCAAATGTTTCCCTGCAAACTGCCATTTGTCCCGAATGCGGAAGCAGTTATGTTGCCGGAGGCACTACCACTACACAGATTAAATACAGCAACGAGTCCAATCCCTACCAGCAGAATAAAAAATCTGCCGACGCCGCATCTTTGCTTGGAATGAATTTGGACCTTGCTGTCTGATACCTGATTTTATATGACTGGAGTTTTTATCTATGAACAAATATCTTTCCTCAGCCGGACTCAAATCACTGGCCAAGGGACAATTACTGGGAAAATACGGCACCGTAGTCGTAGCTTATGCCCTTCATATTGCCGCCATTTTTATTATTTATTCAAGTGCACATACACTGGTAAACACCGCAACCTTACCCGGTATGCTTATTTTTTATATCGTGGGTGTGCTTATCTCTCTGCTGAACGGACTATTTACTTACGGTGAAACCTATCTCTATTTAAGAATCGCCTGCAACGGCAATGCAAAAGTCAGCGATTTATTCTATGGTTTCCAAAGCGTACCCGAAGCCATACTGAAGGTGCAGCTGCCATTTGCCGTTGTAAGCTTACTATGCGGACTCCCTGCTTTGCTTGTCCCATATGTCAACACAGATCCCGGTAATCCGAGGCTATTTCTTATTTATGCGGTGCTCCTTACGGTTACCACGATTCTGAATGTTGTTTTTACGTTGACATTTTCACAGTGCTATTTTTTAATGCTTGATTTTCCACAGTATTCTCCCAAAGAAATTTTGGGGCAAAGCCGTAAAATCATGAAAGGGAACCGTGGAAGATTATTCTATATCGAATTATCCTTTCTCCCCTTATTTGGTCTGGGACTATGCACCTTCGGTGTAGCCTATCTGTGGATACTTCCTTATTATCAGGCAACCAAGGCTAACTTTTATCTGGATTTGATAAAGAAACGGTCCTTCATCTCTTAACACACAAAAAAGAGGACTATCCCAAGCCGGTTCAAGGCATTTGGAAAGCCCTCTTATTTTTTAGCTTTCTTTTTCAGGTTTGGTATTCATCCATTTCAGATAAGCATTGATAAACATATCAATTGCCCCATCCATTACCGCGTCCACGTTACCTGTTTCCGCTTCGGTTCTGTGATCTTTTACCATGGTATAGGGCTGCATTACATATGAACGAATCTGGTTTCCCCAACCGATTTCTTTTACTTCTCCACGAATATCGGACAGTTTTTCCGCATTGGCTTCTCTCTGCAGCATATACAGCTTTGCCTTCAGCATCTGCATCGCCTTGTCCTTGTTTTGGAACTGGGAGCGTTCGTTCTGACACTGTACCACAATCCCCGTAGGAAGATGCGTAATACGAATCGCTGAGGACGTCTTATTAATATGCTGTCCGCCGGCACCGCTGCTTCGATAGGTATCAATACGCAAATCATCACTATTAATCTCTACATCCACATCTTCTTCAATATCCGGCATAACATCCAATGATACAAAGGATGTCTGACGTTTTCCCTGTGCATTGAACGGCGAAATACGAACCAGGCGGTGTACGCCTTTTTCTGATTTCAGATAACCATACGCATTAATACCGTTTACCTGAAAAGTGACCGATTTAATTCCGGCCTCATCACCGTCTAAATAATCCAGCACTTCCACGGAAAAGCCTTTCCGTTCTGCCCACCTTGTATACATCCTATAAAGCATGCTGCACCAGTCACAGCTCTCTGTTCCACCCGCGCCTGCATTCAGCTTGAGAATTGCATTGTTGTTATCGTATTCTCCCGAAAGAAGTGTACTGATTCTGATATCTTCAAATGTAGCTATCAATTCATCCAACTCTGCACGGATATCTGCCACTAAATCCGCATCTTCTTCCTCATATCCCATTTCAATCAATGTCTCAATATCTTCATATTGGGCAAAAAGACCGTTAATCGTATCTACCGTACCTTTTAAATTTTTAAGCTCTTTCATTTTCTGATTGGAAACATCAGGGTCATCCCAAAAACCGGGAACCTCCATTTCTCTTTCCAATTCTTCGATTTTCTTTGACTTACTTTCTAAGTCAAAGTGAATCCCTCACTTCCGCTAATGGAGTTTCATAAGCCTGAAGTTCAGACTTCATCTGGTCTAATTCTACCATTTAACGTTCACCTCTTTCTACTTGTGTTGACCGCAACACTGTTTATATTTTTTACCACTGCCGCAAGGGCAGGGATCGTTGGGATATACCTTTGCATTTTCTCTTTTAACAGGTGCTTTGGCTACGGAATCATCCTTGTTGGTGCCTGTCACCTTGGCAACCTGCTCTCTCTCGACTTTCTGCTCCACACGGACATGGAACAATAAGCGGACTGTCTCTTCTTTGATATTCTGTGTCATCTCATCGAACATATCATAACCGCTGAGCTTATATTCTACCAGAGGATCTCTCTGTCCGTATGCCTGTAAGCCCACACCCTGACGAAGCTGATCCATGTCATCAATATGATCCATCCACTTACGGTCAATTACCTTTAACAGAATCACCCGTTCTAATTCACGGATTGCTTCCGGTTCCGGAAATTCCGCTTCTTTTGCTTCATAAAGCTTGACCGCCTCTTCCTTAAGCTGCTGCTTTAATGCATTTTTCTTCGGTGTATTGATACGGCCTCTGTTTATCGCCTTCAACGGAATCGTAGGTAAGAGCAATGTATTCAGCTCTTCCAAATTCCACTCTTCATAATCGGTATCATCACCAATGGCAATATCTACACTGGTTTCCGTAATATCGGTAATCATTTTATAGATGGCATCACGCATACTTTCTCCGTCAAGCACACGTCGTCTTTCTTCATAAATGATTTCTCTTTGTTCATTCATTACCTGGTCATATTCAAGCAGGTTCTTCCTGACACCAAAGTTATTGCTCTCTATCTTCTTCTGTGCAGATTCTATGGCCTTGGTAAGTGACTTATGCTCAATTTCCTGATTTTCAGGGATTCCCAGTGCATTAAACATGGCAATCAGTCTTTCAGAACCGAACAGACGCATCAGGTCATCTTCCAGCGAAATATAAAACTTTGATTCACCCGGGTCACCCTGACGGCCGGAACGGCCACGCAGCTGATTGTCAATACGTCTGGATTCATGACGCTCCGTACCGATAATCTTAAGACCACCGGCTGCCTTTGCCACATCATCGAGCTTAATATCAGTACCACGACCTGCCATGTTTGTAGCAATGGTAACAGCACCATGAATACCCGCATCTGCCACAATTTCTGCTTCCATTTCATGAAACTTTGCATTCAGCACCTTGTGAGGAATTCCCTGCTTGGTAAGCATTCGGCTAAGTTCTTCCGATGCCTCAATCGTTATGGTGCCAACCAAAACAGGTTGTCCCTTTGTATGGGCTTCCTTAACGGATTCCACAATTGCATGCAGCTTTTCTTTTCTTGTTTTGTATACCGCATCCTGTAAATCTATTCTGGCTACCGGCTTATTGGTCGGAATTTCAATAACGTCCATGCCGTAAATATCGCGAAATTCTTTTTCCTCGGTAAGGGCAGTACCCGTCATACCGGCCTTCTTTTCAAATTTATTAAAGAAATTCTGGAAAGTAATGGTCGCAAGCGTTTTGCTTTCTCTCTTAACCTTTACATGCTCCTTTGCCTCAATTGCCTGATGCAGGCCATCCGAATAACGACGTCCCGGCATGATACGGCCGGTAAATTCGTCGACTATCATAACCTGATCATCTTTTACCACATAATCCTGATCACGGAACATCAGATTGTGGGCACGAAGTGCCAAAATCATATTGTGCTGAATTTCGATATTTTCCGGATCTGCCAGGTTTTCAATCTGGAAAAATTTTTCTACCCTGTCAACACCCTGTGCGGTAAGATTTACGACCTTATCCTTTTCATTCACGATAAAGTCTCCGGTTTCTTCACGCTCTACGCCCATAAGGACATCCATTTTGCTTAAATCCTCCATATCCTCACCACGTTTCATCTGTCTGGCAAGGATATCGCAAACCTCATAAAGCTTGGTGGATTTTCCGCTCTGTCCCGAAATAATAAGCGGAGTTCTGGCTTCATCGATTAACACGGAGTCCACCTCGTCAATGATGGCATAGTGCAAATCTCTAAGTACAAGCTGTGCTTTATAAATAACCATGTTATCTCTTAAATAATCAAAACCAAGTTCATTATTGGTTACATAAGTAATATCACAGGCATACGCTTCTCTTCGTTCTTCCGGCTTCATGCTGTTAAGGACAACACCAACCGTAAGACCTAAAAATTTATGAATTTCTCCCATCCACTCTGCATCACGCTTCGCCAGGTAATCATTAACGGTTACCACATGAACTCCTTTACCTTCCAGTGCGTTTAAGTATGCAGGAAGGGTAGATACCAATGTTTTACCTTCACCGGTTCTCATCTCAGCAATACGTCCCTGATGGAGAATAATTCCGCCGATCAGCTGTACCCTGTAGTGCTCCATATTAAGCACTCTCTTACCCGCTTCCCTGACTACCGCATAGGCTTCCGGCAATAAATCATCAAGTGTTTCCCCTTCGGTGAGTCTCTTCTTAAATTCTTCTGTCTTTCCCCGCAACTCTTCATCGGAAAGAGCCTGCATGGAAGGGCGCAGGTCTTCTATTGTCTGAACCAGACCTTCTATTCTTTTTAATTCTCTTTCACTATGTGTTCCAAATACTTTTTGAATAAGATTCATTTTTGCCTCCTAATGCATAAAACCGCAAATCTTATTGTAACAGATTTGCGGTCTTTATTCAACCTTTCAAATATTAACGAAATGTAAACTCTTTTTTAAAATTCATTGCCGGGCATTTGGGGAATGCCGGATAAGCCTTTCAATATCTCTTCATCAGAAGGATTGTAGTCCACCATTTCACCATCATTATAGCGCGCGTATGCAAACATATCAAAATAACCCGTACCTGTAAGTCCAAAGAGAATCGTCTTTTCTTCTCCTGTTTCTTTACATTTTATAGCTTCATCCATCGCGATTTTAATTGCATGAGAGCTTTCCGGTGCCGGCAGTGTACCTTCCACTCTTGCAAATTCCTGTGCCGCCTTAAACACCTCTGTCTGATGTACGCTGACTGCTTTCATATATCCATCATCATACAATTGGGAAAGAATGGGATTCATACCGTGATAACGAAGTCCGCCCGCATGTGTGCCGGCCGGCATATAACCGCTGCCCAGAGTATACATTTTGCAAAGAGGACACACCTTTCCCGTATCGCAATAATCATACACATATTTACCTCTCGTAAGGCTGGGACAGGTTGCCGGCTCCACAGCTATAAATTCATAGTCTGCTTCGCCTCTTAACTTTTCACCCATAAAAGGTGCTATCAATCCCCCTAAATTGGAACCGCCTCCGGCACAGCCAATAATCACATCCGGCTTAATACCGTATTTATCCATGGCGGTTTTTGTTTCCAGGCCGATTACTGTCTGATGGAGCAATACCTGATTTAAAACAGAACCAAGCACATAGCGGTAACCTTCCTGTGAAGCAGCTGCCTCTACCGCTTCGGAAATCGCACATCCAAGACTTCCCAGGGTTCCGGGAAATTCCTCTAAAATCCTGCGGCCCACATTCGTTGTGTCAGACGGAGAAGGCGTTACGTTCGCCCCATAAGTTCTCATAACCTCACGCCGGAAAGGCTTCTGTTCATAAGAGCATTTCACCATGTACACCTGACAATCAAGACCTAAATAGGCACATGCCATGGAAAGTGCTGTTCCCCACTGGCCTGCCCCCGTCTCGGTAGTTACCCCCTTAAGTCCCTGTTTCTTAGCATAATATGCCTGTGCAATGGCGGAATTAAGCTTGTGGCTTCCGCTGGTATTATTTCCTTCAAATTTATAATAAATCCTGGCAGGCGTCTGCAGTTTTTCTTCTAAGCAGTACGCACGTACCAAAGGTGACGGGCGGTACATCTTATAAAAGTTTCTGATTTCTTCCGGAATTTCAAAATATGCTGTTGTATCATCCAACTCCTGTTTACAGAGTTCTTCACAAAACACATTACTAAGCTCCTGCAACGACATAGGCTGTAATGTGGCAGGATTTAAAAGAGGCGCCGGTTTATTCTTCATATCGGCACGGAGATTATACCAGCTTTTCGGCATCTCGCTTTCTTCCAGATATATTTTATAAGGGATTTTCTTTTCGCTCATATTTTTCTCTCCTTAAGGTACTTTTCTATTTAAAAACTTTCAACCATCTGCAGTGCTGCTGCAATTATCTTATCCATATCATAGTACTTGTAGTTACCGAGACGACCGCCAAACAAAACATTTGTCTCTTTTCCGGCAAGTTCCTGATACCTGGCAAGCAGTGCGTCATTTGTCTCATTATTAATAGGATAATAAGGCTCCTGTCCCGGCTTCCACTCTGCAGAGTATTCCCTTGTAATGACGGTTCCTTTCCCTTTACCAAACTCAAAATGCTTATGTTCGATTACTCTGGTGTAAGGGACATCCTTATGGGTGTAATTCACTACCGCATTTCCCTGATAATTTTCACATTCCGGCATATCCTCCTGCTCAAAGCAAAGAGAACGATACTCAAGATTTCCCAGACAGAAATCAAAGTACTCATCAATCATACCTGTATATAACACTTTATCAAAGGTAATATAATCGTCACCCCGTTTTTCAAGTTCTTTCTGCTTATCACAAAATGCACGATACGCAATGCCAAGAATTACATCAGTTCCATCCAGCATTTTTTCTACCATACGTGTATAACCGCCTATGGGAATTCCCTGATATCTGTCGTTAAAATAATTATTGTCATAGACGAAGCGGAACGGCAACCGCTTAATAATAAACGCAGGAAGTTCTTTACAATCTCTCCCCCACTGTTTCTCCGTATAGCCCTTAATCAATTTCTCATATACATCTGTTCCGGCAAGAGAAAGTGCCTGTTCTTCAAGATTTTTCGGCTCTGTAATATGAAGTTCCTTTATCTGGCGGTCAATAATCGCTTTCGCTTCAGCAGGCGTCTTAATTCCCCAAAGCTTACTGAAGGTATTCATATTAAAGGGAAGATTGTAAACTTCATCCTTGTAAACCGCAACCGGCGAATTGATGTAATGGTTAAACTCGGCAAATTGATTTACATAATTCCAAATTTCTTTGTCAGAGGTGTGAAAAATATGTGCGCCGTACTCATGTACCTGAATTCCGCGCACCTCCCGTGTATAAATATTTCCTGCTATATGATTCCGCTTATCTATAGCAAGACATTTTTTTCCCCGTTTTTTCATTTCATGCGAAAAAACCGAACCAAACAGTCCGGTTCCCACAATCAGGTAATCATAATGCTTCTGCATAAATGCTCCTATTCTGTATATTTATCAAGTTGAACATAATCATCCATCATTTCAAGAATTTTTTTACGTCCTTTTTTGTTCAGCTGCACATAATACTGCATGACTCTGTTCTCTAAGATTTTTTCACCGAGGATTACCCCCTTTTCAAGTGAGGAGAAATCTACGGGATTTAAACTCAGCTTATCACACATACGAATTACAGTTCCGTATGCCATTCCTTCAATACCCCTGTCAAGCGCTGTAACAAGTGTACTGTAAGGGATTTCCATTTCTATCGCAAACTGTCTTACGCTCTTATATTGTCTTAAGATTTCCTGTTTTAAAATTTCTGCTTTTGTCATCATCAAACCTCCCATAATCTCATATCTGGTAATTCATGCAGTAACTTTAATATTGCAAAGATTATATCATATTTGTACATAAACGTCACTTTTAAAGACTTGTTTTTTCTTCAATTAGTACCAAAGTACTATTTTCGTGTTTCTTCCGGCAAAACCCATACTCTGATCTGTAATTGAATTGTATGCGTCGAATCACCTGCGGCATCTATTTTACCGTCCACGGACAGCCTCAACCGTATACTTTAGACCTTCCGTCATATGTACCCCCGGTTTCCAGCCAAGTGCCTCTAATTTTGATGCATCCAGCATTGCTTTCGTTGCTGTGGAATAGCCTCTGCGTTCCTTTTCGTCAGGCAGTTCAAATACTACCTTTACACCGGCTGCATCCGCCAAGTGTCCCGCCAAATCCTTCAACATAATATCTGACTCTGCATCTGCAACATTATACGCTTCACCACTCTTCCCACAAAGCATGGTATGCAAAATTCCCGAAACCGCATCTGTCACAAATGTATAAGAATATTTCTGGGTACCTTCGCTCTTAAGTACAATGTCTTCGCCTGCTGCCGCTTTTTTTATAAATTGGGAAATTGCCTTTGTATCCGACAAAAGCATGGTAGGTCCGTAAATCCTGCTGAGTCTCGGAATTGTAAAATCAAGACCATACGTCTGCCTGTACGCATTGCACAGGGTTTCCCCAAGACGCTTACTCTCCGGATAACCGGCACGCAATGTATTGCAATCTATGTAACCTGAATATTTTTCATCAAATTTCTCGACATCACCGCGATTTTCCCCATACACCTCCACAGAGGATACAAAGCAGAACTGCTTCGTTCCATGAGAAACCGCATAATCCAAAAGATTTCCGGTGCCGATAATATTGGCAGTTATCGTTCCGATGGAATCCTCTGAATACTGAAGAGGATGGGTATTGCTGGCTGCGTGGATGATATAATCAACATTTCCGCATTCCGGAATTTCTTTATTTACATCACACGCCATATATGAAAACAATTCATTATCCCAATACGCTTCCAAACGTTCTTTTGCCCTGTTTTCATTTCTGCTAAGGGCAATTATTTGGATATTACTGCCATTCTCTGCGTTTCGAAGCATCAAAAGGTCAATCAGACATTTTCCGACCATTCCGGTTGCCCCGGAAAGCATGATTGTTTTGCCCGGTAACTTGTCCCAGGGAAGGGGAAGTGTATTGATTTGGTTGAGTTGTTGCATATATAAATTCATGTATGATACCTTCTTTTCAAAATTAAGTCAACATAAGCCGTCCGGTATGTGCAATTTTTAACTCGTCCTTACGCACCATAAAATAAAGTGTTGTTAAATTTTCTCCCAGATACCCGATGTAACGGTCAGCACGTTCACTTCCTTTCGGAACACTCAATTCTTCCGTGCGTTGCAGTATCGGAAACAGCCAGTTGCAATAATCCTTAAATACATGTTCTTTTGCAATGAACATGTTGTAATTGTAAAAAAATGGCTGTTCAAAAATCTTAGGCAGAGCCTTGGCATAATCAGGGGCTGATTCCTCCAGTGCCTGCATCATAGCATTCCAGTCTTCCTCTTTTAAATATCTCTTATGATGTTCCTGAATATTTGGATAATGCAGCGTTGGATATGGCAAAATTACATCAATATCATTTTCCCGCAAACGCTGCAGATCTTCCTCCTTAACATCCAGTATACGCCGATAATGGAAAAGGCCCATATATTCGCTGCTCTTATGCCTGCCAATCCAGTACATGGCTGTAAGTTCACTGTAATTCACATTTTTATGAGAAATATTCTCTCCGACATCATCTCTATCATCTGCAACCTGAATATCCGTCAATGCCGCACCGGCCTGCACAGGATATACAAAATCCGGCAACACATAAGTTTTGTTTAACTGCCTGTCCTTGTAAAACTTGGACATTCCCACAAAGAGTTCTGCTTTTTCTCCCCCTTGCGGAAACGCTGAAAGGATTGCAAACTGTTCTGTTTCGGTATAAAATCTGTGCATGATTTCTGCCTCAGTTACAGAATCAATACAAATGTAATCCTCAAAGCCCTTTTCTTTTAGTCCGGCAATAATCTCAGCGTGAAAATTCTCCGGTACGGCGATCAGAATCTTGCTGCTTTTATTGCCATTGCATTCATACTCATCAAGTGTCACTACCGCAATACCATCTATCTCTGCCGGATTGCTTTCCTTATTGCTGACAATAAAGGTCAAAACCTCAACATCCGAATACAATGTTTTTATTGCATAATAAACACTTACGGCAACCATTTGGGCACCGTAGATGGCGATTTGTTTCATTTATGACATCTCCTTGCAAATAACTTCCGCTTTTTTCTTTTAGATTGGAATAAGATATAAATGTCTAATTTCCATGCAAAAGATAATCATAATATCTTTTCAAACCTTCTTCCAACGCCAGAATCTCTTTTCCCCACACGGCTTTAATTCTACTATTATCTAATATAATCTTTCGGACATCGACACTACGCTTGTCCAAATAAGTAACCTGCGGTTTCAAGCCCATTTCTTTAACAATCTCTATAATTTCATTTTGCGACACACCGATTCCTGAACTAATGTTAAAGGTATCATATTCTCCGCTGTATTCCATGAGGCTGATTATCATATCGCATACATCCTCTATGTATATATAGTCTCGAACATTATTACCATCTCCCCATACGACAACAGGCTCGTTTCCAATAACATTCTTCAAAACGGCATCAATAAATCCTACCCCTTTCTTAAAGTCCTGTCCCGGACCATAGGGATTAGAAATTCTTACAATCAGCATCTTTATATGCATTTGGTAATTAAAGGTACGAATTGTATTCTCCATGCACAGTTTAATATTTCCATAATGATTGATTGGTTGCGGCAAGACAGCTTCATGAATGGGCTGTACTTCATGATACCCGTACACAGTTCCTCCCGAAGAGAGAAAAATCAATCTTGTATTCCTGCCGACCAACAGATTACATAGCTTTACCGTCTGTAAAAAATCTTTTTCGTATCCTCTTATATAATATTCATTTGAATTTCCCGGATTTATGGTACTGATAGCATGAATAATATAATCCTTATCCTCTATCGCAGCTTTCAAATCAGTATCATTAAAGAAATCACCTTCTATATAGCAAACTCCTGCCAATAAATTATCAGCAGGTTTTACCATGTCAAAACTATATACTTCATATCCGGCCTTTAACAGAAACAGGCTCAAATTTGCACCGATAAACCCGCTTCCACCAAGAATTAGTACTTTTTTCATTAGTCAGCCCTCAAAATTTCCATCTCATACTTATAGTTTTCGTCATCCAGTCCTTCATAATATGCATCATTTTTATACACATAACGGGTAATCCGACTCTCCTCAATTCCAAGCTCCATCAATTGCTTCTTTATTGCAACATGTGCCAGCTGACTACTGATAATCCAATAAGCAGTTTTGTATCTTTCTACCGCACCCTTCGCAGATAATATTTCTTTCCCATCCAAGGCATGCCCATGCTTTTTCTCATCATTATCAGCAAACACGATTTCAAAGTCCCTTCCGCTTTGCTCTAAAATATCAAGTAGCTTTCTACCGCCTTCCGAATATCCGAAAATAACTATTTTCTTTTCCTCTTTTATTTTTTCCCAGACACTTGTCCAATCTCCAATTTTTTCATACTCTTTGGCACTTTCTTCATATCTTGCAAGTTCTGAATCCTTTAGTACTTCCCGCGCAATCTTCCACCAGATTTGGTTTGCCTTAAGTCTTCTGCAAAACCATGGTTTAAAAACACCGGGATAATGAATCAATCCCCAATTTCCGGCATCTGTCAATTCCTCTTGTGTATAATCAGTTTCTCCCATCTTATCAATGCGACCATAAAATTCCGAAAACAGATTATATCTCAGCGGCAGATTTTTAATCTTACCGTAGCAGAATTTATTTAAAATATCCTGATCCATATAGCGATATCCGTCTTTGATTGCACCAACAAACTTTTCTTCTAAATAATCTTCCCTGATCTTATCCAAATTGAACAAAATAAAGCCGGCATTTATATATTCACTCAAATCCGGTACATCTATCTTGGGCATCCATTCCCAACCATCCCTCATTCGTGCCTGAACCCCACAATCTCTGACTCCGGCCATGTAATATCCTGTTAAATCTGTTTTGTAGACTTCTCTTAAATCCGCATTGATTACAACATCCCCATCTATAAACAAGCATTTGCTTTCTTTTACGAAACGGCTTATGTACAGGCGATAATACGAAGCAATTGGAATACCGCCCAAAGTCTTCGCTTCTGCTATCCGGGAATCATCAATTTCTTCATAGAACATTTTGACTCTTTGCAATTCATCTGCCAATCTGTTAAATTCAGCTCTACTGTCCCCGTCTAATCTATCGTTACACATAATATGGATATCAAAAAACGCATCCGGCGTAGATTTTACCATCGAGTAAATTGCAACCTTTGTCGGTGCAACATAATTTTTATCAGATGTCATTACAATTACTAATTTTTCCATATCGTATCTTACTTCCCTTCACTATATAATTAGCATCATTTATTGCTCGATAATTTCAATCCAATCACACACTTCAGTACAACTCATATAATCAATTCCTTCAACCAACCCCATACCTGCCAGTTGTTCAAAAATTTCTTCCTCATAATATTGGGATGCCACCAGCACAATCGTATCACTTTCCACTATTTCCTGTGGATTCTTCACGGTAACTCCTTCAACTTCTTTTCCCCATTTTGAAGAATCATTATCAAACAACCCGACCACTTGCATTCCCAATTTTCGCAATACGTTCAAGCAGTTACAGCCGTTCTCCCCAATACCAAATATTGAATAACTGTTCTCTAACAAATGACACTTTTCACTTATATCATTCTTAATTTGAATAATTTTTGTTTCTCCTAAATTTGCATACCCATTTAAATACCTTTTGTCAGCCATTTTCTTTATTTTTCCACGCAAGCTTTCATATTCTTTATCTGAAACCTCTTTGTGTTTCCGCAAATCATCTGCAGCTTTTATTGCAATATGCTCTACCTCATCAGCTGTAACAAAATGCTCTGTTGTACACAATCCTCCACATCTAAACTCTGCAACAATTTCAGGCGAATAGCATATTTGTACATTATGATTATATAAATTTAAAAGCCATGCATAATCAGCTGCTATTTTATATTGTGAATCAAAAGAACCATATCGTTCAAAGCAAGATTTTGTGGCAAAAATTCCTTGATGGCAATACATCATTACCCCCTCTCTTAGTTTTTCCGGATATTTTTCCCACACATTATAATGCGAAGCTTTATTTCCATCTTTATTAATTAACACTTCACAACACAATACTTCAGTTTCTTTATGATTCTCATAAAAATCTGCAACATATTTTATTGCACCTTCCACATAGATGTCATCACTATTTAAAAAAGCAATTACATCACCGCTACAACAAGACAAGCCTTTATTCATGGCATCATACACCCCATTATCCGGCTCGCTAATCCAATATGCAATCTTATTCTCATACTTTCGCACAATATCCAATGTGCTATCCGTAGATGCTCCATCCACTATAATATATTCCAGATTATCATAATTCTGCGAAAGCACACTTTTTATCGTCTGTTCAATTGTTTTTTCAGCATTAAACGATACAGTAATAACACTTATCTTTACTTTTTCCACGCTTTTTCTCTCTACCCTCGTATTTTTGTACATTATGACGATACTGCAATATTGTCATGAATCAGTTCTATATCCTGTAACATAATATAATTCTGTCTATGTACATAGGATGCTTCATGCAGGAGTGTTAATATCGCATCACACCTATCCCAAAGTGCCACAATCACATTACATTCTTTACCACTTTGACGAAACTCACCAAAACCGACAACTTTGCACCCTAATATTTCTTTATCATGCAGATTGGGATTTCCATCAATAAATAACTCCATCCTCATCCCTGCATCTTTAAGCATGGCACAAATACATCTCCCCCAGTATCCTGCTCCCCAAATTGCATATTGCTTATCACCATTTGTAAATTTAGCAGCCAAACATTTTTTCAACATATCTATGTTATATTCATTTTTCCAGAACCATGCACTCTTTTTCTGTTTCTCATACCACTGTATATTTTTTTTGTCTTCGCAGCCATCTTGTATAACGTTATTGTTCACCCTATAACCAAACTCTTCTATATACGGCTTCCAAAACGTAAGATCATACCGATGCCACGCATGACATCCAAAAGGCAATTTCCCATCGTTACGCTTAATGCATTCTCTCACTTCTGTTTCAACTGAAAACTGCAACGCTACACTTTGAGGTGCTACCAGGAAATCCGCTCCTGCTGAAGATGAAAAAAATATGTCTTCATTTGTTTTTCCATTTCCCAGCACGTCTTCCTGCTTTTCCAATAATCGCAAAGCACTATCAACTTTTCTTAAGGAAAATCCGCCATTTCCAACATTCCATACCATATGCTCAATATCTTTATAACAGAAATATCCACTCAGCCATGGTGCTCCAATATAGTCGTATCCCAAACTACAAAAATACTCTAACTTGTCCTCAAAAACAAATGCATCTAATTGATATATTAAAATATACTTGTAATTTTGAAATCTCTGATAAAATTGCTTGTCCAACATCAACTTATTATATGCACTGACACTTGTAAAATAATCAGACGGAAATTTTTCTTCTTTTATTTCCGCCTCTTCCACATTTATTAGGACTTTTAGATTTTCCGGCATCACAAAACAGATATCATATTTTTGAAATACACCCATCGCCTGTTTAAATGATATTTTCTCTAACTCTGTAAGCTCAGGCTTATATATAGGAATTACAACTGCTACAAGCTTTTTATTATTCATACAACTTCAATTCCTTAATCATTATGACTATATATTAATATACTATCACACTTTCCCATATCTTCTCCCAAAAGATATAAGTCTGATAATTTTAAACCATTTTTCCATATCACATACATAAATGAAAGTTGATCCCTCTGTGATTTTGTCCTTATAAATTCATCCCACCACTCTTCCATAATTTTTATACAGATAGGATTATTATGTTCCCTTGCAATTATTCCCATTTCCGGCAGACCATACTCACACGGCATTCCTTCTCTCATATATGCACTCATCTGATTATATACATCAACAGGTTTTTCATCTGAAACGAAATAATAGTCTATGTTCTTCGCAAAATATTTCGGTTCTTTCAAATTGTCGTATGCGCCGAACACACTTGAATATACAGCAATCCGTTCACTTGTCGACACCATAGTTTTTATTTGCGGCAACTCTACACATGGTTTTAATTTAAAAAAAAATTCAAAACATTTTGCATATGGAAGTTCCTCCACTTACCACAAATCCTGTTGGTACAAGCCCCATCTTTCTTACACGAATCAGCATTTCCTTTCCAAAAACTTCGGCACCATATATATACTTCTTTATTTTTCGCAAAGAAGCCTGTTATCTTTTTTCATATTTCTCAATGAACTCTGAGCCCATCTGACACAGTTCATGCACACCCAACTCTTCTTTTAGCAAACATGAATATAGCTATCGCTATTTTCTCTGATATCTGCTTCTGCTCTGCATTCAATATACTGTCAGTCGGTAAAATATACACCAAACGTTCATTTTTTCGGATGTCATATATATTTTCCAAATTGCTCATCATTACCTCACATTAATGCAATCATATTTTTTCCTATCGATTAATTCAAATAAACAGGTTTAAAAATCTGATTCTCATCACACTTCAAACAAACATTGTGATAAACTTCTTCTATCACTTCTCTTTTAGCTATTGCAATAATAATTCCATCTTACCCATTATGCATATACATCTTCAAAAACCTATTGTCCTCTATATGTAAATCGCATATATCAGGAGCAAAATCATTTTTCCAACAAACAAACGGAAAGCTTATTTGATCTCTATACGAGAACATATTTATTTGCTCTTTCCAGTCTGCCATAATTTTCTTCACTTTTTCGTCATTATGTCTGCGTACAATTCCCCCCATTTCATATAAACCGGAATCCAATGGGTATCCTTTACTATAGTAATAGGATATTTGTTTAATCAAATCTTCCTTGCTTCCTTTCCCATAATGCAAGCAACTTCCGGCTTCACTATAAATGCAACTTCTTATAGGATGCGGAAAGCAGAGTATAGGTTCTTCTCCACCATATAATTTTATATATTCTCGCAAATCATCTTGAATTAAAAATTTCCCATCTAACCAAACACTTGTCTCGTACTCCGGAAAATATTTGTGTGGTTCCAATTTAAAATGTTTTGCCAAATGCATGTTATCCAGCACATCACTTTGAACATATTCCACATTCCATGCTTTTGACTTAATTTCCTTATTATTTGTAAAACAAACATAAGTAATATTATCATCTAAAAACTGCGGTTCTTTCAAATCATCATATGTTCCTGTTATTGAAGTATAGACAACTATTTTCTCCGTTTTAAAATCATTATTCTTCTTTCGTTTTCCGGCATATTTTTGTTTATAAGTCCATTCCACGTGTCGTCTGCAGGCATACTCATCAAACAATAATATTTTTTCTGCCGGAACATTTAATTCCTCCAATAACTGCGTTCGTATTTGTTTCCTGTAGACAGAAGTAATCACAAACCACTCTATTGGGGAAGTATCAATTTCATTTGGTGATACGATTTCTATCCCCCCAAATTCTGTGCCCCACAAATCTTTGTTATTATCTGCAAATTTATATGTATCCTCCGAGAATACCCATGATGTTTGCCTTATATGATTTAATGCATATGACGCGGATTCTCCCGCTCCAAACAATACAATATTACTCATATCTTCTCACTCTTTTATCATAAACTTATTTGTATTTATTCTCAGCTGTAATATTCGCCAACAGTAATCATTCCTATTATCTTAAAATCAAATCATTTGTCCTAAGATCAAATCATATTCTTCGGGTCTAAAACGATTAATTCCTCCCCAGGTTGAAAATGTCATTTCGCTAAACAAAATTCCATTTATACTATTCGGATATTGATACCAATCTACTCTGACATGTTCAAAATCTTTTGCCAATATTCGGCTAAGTTCTATCATTTTATCCAAATTTTCCGGTCGAGGCGCCATTTCATCATCTATAGGATAACCGTAACTAAACGGCTGCTTATTCCATTCCAAATCATAAAATGATGCTTTGCAATGTTCTGTATGACTACCATTTATGCACCATATATAGCGTGGTTCCCCATGAAAACAATAAATGTCATAATCGTATAAATTATCAGCAACACCTTCAAGATATTCTTCACAAATAACTCTTGGCTTAATATCTTTATATTGCATCTCAAAACTTGCATACGCAAAATTTGATTTTAACCATTTTTCTAATTGTTCTTTTACTGTTTTTTCTTGTATTCTGCCTTTGTCTTTTACAATAATATTTCTTCCACTTCCATTATTTGTCTTTAAAACAAACTTTTGGGGCAATTCTTGAAAATCAATATCTTCAACATTGTCCCATACATCGTACAGCTTTGTCAGATATTGGTCTCCTATTTTTTCTTTCACATAATCCCTTACCAAGTACTTATCAGCAAGTTTTGTTTTCCTTGCGTCCTTAAGATACAGCTTTTCCCAATTAACCTTTTCATTATATGTCTGAGGATTGGTCCAATTCATCATTTTCCCTAAACTTTCAAAATAAATTATATCTAATTCATCTTGATATTCATCTTCTCTCAGAGAGCTTCTGTATTTATATATATCAGTACGATCCGGCAAAGCTATTATATCACTTTCAGCAATTCCCATTTCTAACAATTGAGAAAATAACTGCTCAGCAATTTCAAAATTCACTACACTTACGACATATAAACAATCTCCCTGCATCTTTTGTGGCTTACAAATTTCAATTCCATTCAACACCGTTCCATGCTTCTGCTCATTATTATCCAAAAAAGCAATTGGTTCTAAGCCATTTTTTCTGAAATAGGCTAAAAAGAATTGCCCCATCTGCCCTGCTCCAACTATTAAAATCTTTTCTTTTCTCTTTGCAACATGTAATATTTCACTTAACTTAATTCTCTTCATAGTACTCCTTACCCCCTTTAATACATCTAAAATCGAAACACATTCACATGAATATCTTCTACTTAATTCTTCCCTTAAGTTTATTTCCAACTAATATATTGTCCTTTCGTGCACAGCCCCCATCTTCATATCATATAATTCCGGATGAACCCAATCGACATATTCAACACTTGGATCCAAGTGTTCTTTAATCTTCCCAATCTTTTCTTTCTTTACAAACAACACACAATTCTGGCGACAATGTAATTGCATGTCCTTATCATTCCAAAACTTTCTACGTATACAATCAACATATTCATAGCCTCTTTCTTCAAACTTCTTAACCCAATAAGATGTATACTGCTCGTTTACATGATAATCTCCACCCTGCCATTTTATTGCCGCAGAAAACAATATAATATCCGCCGCCTTACACAAATTGTCAACAAATTGATTTGCCTTTTCTTCTTCAATATGTTCAATCACTTCTATTGTAATAGCCATATCATACTTTTCATTCTCGGAGAAGATATATTGGCTCAAATCACTCTTTTTAAATTCGTCCTCTGCCAAAAACTCTTCTCTATTAATCTCACTTCCATCAATGCCCAGCACCTTTGCTCCTGGGAAAACATCCTTAACAGCCTTCAACCAAGCACCACAACCACATCCAAAATCAATAGCTGAATGTATACTCACTTCTGAAGAAATATGTTCCAATATTTTCTTGGCTGTATTATATATGATCCAACTGTCCGGGAACATCTCTTCTAAAGGTTTTCCATCTGTGAAATAAACATTATAATATTCTAACAATTGATCATCATTACCATTCAAAAAATAGATATTACTAATTCCAGCAGTAACAAATTGGGGAATAACATCATTGAAATTTTTGTATTTTATAGCAAAAATCACTGCAGAGTTATCTGCATCAATTTCTTTTAGATAAAATGTTGAATCGGTAGTTTTATCATATACTTCCGATATTAAAAATCCTTTTACTTCTACTTCATTTTCTGTTAAGCATCTATATATTGTTTTTCCTCTCTCACACAGACCAAATACATAAATCTCTTTTCCTTTATTTCTTTTAGCAAAATCAAGCAATCCCTGCATATGCTTATCCCTCTCCTTTATCATAACTTATAATGGTTTCACAATAGCAATTGTCTGTTTGTCGTTAAGCCAAAAATATCCAACATGGTACTCTTCACAAAACTGGCTAACTGCTTTTCTTATTCCATCCCAAAAATCAAAATCATGGACAAAAATATACCCCCCCTTATTCATTCTTGGCCAGAAAAACTTTAAAGCTTCATACGTTGGAAAATATATGTCCATATCTAAATTCACAAATGCAAATGTATCTTCAATTCCAAATAATGTGTCCGGAACATATCCTTTCCTTACTATAACATTATCTTTATAACGCATTCTATTCATTACTTGCTCAACACTTGTATCCTTAAGTGTATTAATCCACCCATCTGTCTGCTTTTTATTATCAAAATTTTCTTCTACTGTCACCTCATCAAACCCCGAAAATGAATCAAACAAATAAAGTTTTCTATCCGGGAAGCATTTATTAATGTGTTGTGCAAATTCACCGCGATATACACCCGCTTCCGCCACAGCGCCTTCTATTCCACTAATATATATTTCCCTTGCTGCAAGAGCCATTGCTACAACTCTCTGATCCTCATCTTCACAATATGGGCTAAACTTATTACAATCATATATATATTCATTGGGAACATATTTTGTCGCCAAACATCGTATTTCTTGAAAAATCTCTTTATTTTCGGATGTTATCACTAATACCTTATTTCCATCCGTCCAGTCAACTTCTTTTAAATATTCTACTGGCTTAATCTTTGGATTAAATAAACTAAGTCCATTATCTATGCATGTTACATTGGTATATGAATATCTCTTACTTAATATTTCTTGAAGTTTCATTCCCATTTCTCCATATGGGTATATAAACACATGATTGGGCATTCTTTCCTTTATAATTTCATTCCATACATAATTAATTTTTGCATACATATTTAATTTCCTCCCTTTTATAACTTTTTGTATTAATCAAAGTTTATTTCTTCTCAAAAGAAAATTCCAATTACTATATAATCAAACTCTCGTTTCAATGCACTATCAACACTCTGCACGTCACTACCCAATATTTGCCCAGACACTTTTGCATCAATAAAGCCCAAAAGCTCACAATAGTTATTGCGCTTTACTTGCCATGCTAACATCCGGCCTACTTTTCCTGCCCAATAAATATATACTAATGCTTTTTTGCACTCTCTCATATGGAAATACTACATACATTTTTTCATTTTACAACGCTCCTTTAATTTATAATATTTTTACAGATTATCGTTTTTTAACTCTATCAAAAAATCTTCAAGTACAAACTCCTTCTTCTCCATAAACACCCCCTCTTCCTCCAATATTTTTTTGATATTAATAATTCTATCCTCTGTTGATATTTCCATTGTGCATACAGCTTCGCTTTTCTTATCAATAATAGAAAGCATACTCGTGTCTCTCTCACAAAAAATGATATAATCCTCTTCCTCTTTTGCAAAAGTATAACCCACCTTGTTTATCACTGCCAGATTTACCTTTTCATTCATCTTTCTCTGACTTGCAAAGGCTCCAAATATCATGATTCTATTATTATAGCTAATAATTCCAGCCACACTATCCCATGCTGTTTTTACACCTTCATCATATATGTCAACTCTTGTAATTTCATTATTCTCCGGATTCCAACCAAGCAGATTCCCTGCCTGTCTGGTATATAACCATATATTTTTGCCCACTTCACAAGCACCGGAATAACCCGTTTCGTCAACATCTAACTTACGAATTTCACAGTCCAAAGAGTCACAGTTAAATTCCAATATTGCATTCATATTATAAAATGGTATAAATAAGTTATTCCCACGCAACACCTTTTGCTTCCAAAAAAAGATATTATTTTTATCATAATTCTCTCCTATTCTTTCTGACCACTCTGTGATATATTGGATTTCATGATTTTCCAAGTTCAGACGAATAATTGCTTTACTATAAGCAGGAATAAAAAAAAGAAAGTTATTGTATTTTTGAATCCCTATAAAAAGTTCCTCTCCCAGTTTCCGTTGAAGCATTTCTTCATCAATTTTAATTTTTTCAAATGAATGTTTTTTAGTATCATAAACAGCAACTTCTCTTGCAAAATATGGTGCAAAATATATCTTGTCACCAACTCTTTCCATACAGGAATACAAAAAACGTCGTGTATATAGTTCGTTGGGAAACGTCTCCATAAGCTCTATTTTCTCCGACGCAATATCCATACAAAACAAACCATTATAGGTATCTGACATAAACCATATTTTATCATCAATTCGAATTGCATCTGATACAACTATCTTATTTTTTTCTTTTTTAGATTTTTGTAATATTGGCATATCCATTTCATCTCTCCATTCATACTTTGCGCCTAACTCTAATCAAACTAATTAGTTCTTATATTATCAAAATAAAAAAGCAGAAACAAAAACGATTGTACTGCTCATCTGCTTTTATTCCTGCCTGTTTTATCCTCCTTGATACCATACAGCCACACTGCTTATTATTTTCCTACTGCATATATCGACTTTTTTATAGAAATCTTTAATGATATCAAAAGATTTTTGTGCTGTTTGTTGAATAACTTAAATTTCATTTCCTTTGACTACTTTCGACCTCTACTGCTGAAACCAACAGTCAGATGTTCTGCCTTAGAAATGTAATAAAATTTTAAATATAATACATCGATTACTTATCCAATAGCTTCTTTGCCTCTTCATAACTTTGAACGGATGAACCAATCGCAAGGCATGCTGCTTCCAGAGAAATCCCTAAATTATTAATCAGATTATTAATATTTTCAACCAGATTCCCTGCTTTTCCTTCTGCTTTACCTTCTGCTTTACCTTCTGCTTTTCCTTCTGCTTTTCCCTCTGCTTTTCCCTCTGCAACTCCATCATCATAAAATTCCTGTAATGCCTTACACATATTACGTTCTCCCTCCTTATTCTCCTCTATTTTGTCCCTAAATCTATTTATCAGTTTGGGCGAATTCGTCACCTTTCCAAGCACATCCCAGCTCTCATCATCCATTTTGGAACATTCTTCACTGTTCTTCAGATAATCAATAAATGCTACTTTGTCATTTCTGTATTGATACAACTCTAAAAACGGGCGCAACTCTGTTTTAAAATATTCCGGATGCTCTACTTTTGATAAATCCAAAAATTGTATTGGATATTCAGGTACCATTTTTTTGATTTCTTCGCTTTCTGTTCCCCAGTCCATCATATCATGCAGGCTCTTTGGTCCGTCCCATTCTTCCTTCCCCCAATACACTACCAGCGTTGACATCGGATAGATTTTGTCATTCTTCTTAATCCTGTACAGATACTCTCCGCCTTTATGTAACTGCTCTTTCGCGTTTGCTTTTTTCTTTCGTCTGATTTGTTCCCAATACGACATCGATTCCTGCCGCATGATCCGCACCGGCATACTATAGTCTATGTGCTCCTGATTCTCTACTGTCCATAATGCATATTTTTGTCCTTCCAGACTCTGCTTCATGACAACATCGCGTAGCATTTCTTCCGTTCCGCTCTTATCTGCCGCATCAAGTACCGGTGATATCGGTTCCAAATTTTCTGCCTTTATCACCTGCTTCCCTTTGAATACACTTCCGTTCCAAATATCCGCATACCGATTGGCATCGCCAAGGTATACCTTTAACCGAATGTCTTTTTCTCCCACATTGTCTCCTTCCGCAGAAGACAATACCATAACTTTATTTTCCGTGAGTCTCCTGCTTTATTTTTTTGTTTTTTTGAAATAAAGCACGATTTCACTTAATACTGCATCAGCAGCCAGATGTTCTACCTTAGAAATGTAATAGAAATTTAGAAATATATGCTTTAATCAGATTATAACATATCGGTAAAACATTTTTCAAGTTTTTTCAAAAAACTTGATAGGATAAATTTACTGTCGGAAAGTAATAGGCAGAATACACCTGTGATCTGTCTTAGATTTGGTAACTATCCTTACTATATCCGATTTTTTCTTCCCTTACAATCCCCATATATGATTTTTCAATGCTGCTATCTTTTTTATCTGCGGATACGGAATGCTGTATACCGGCATATCTGCCAGCCCTCCAAGCCTTGCCCGGTTACGGCTCTCGGCTGCCAGCATTTGCGTTGCCGAATAGATCACTTCCTCTGCACCAGCCGCCATAGGCAGTTCCTTTTTCTGATACCGCACAAGCTCCAGCATATCCCCTTTATTCTGACGGTAAATGCGCAGCCTTGCCATCTTGTCAGCACCGGTCCTGCTCCAGCCCAATGGTCTTGAACTCATTCTGTCTGAGTAGATATGGCTCACATGCCCCTCCGCACTGCATTGCAGGCTTTTATCCTTAGCCTTTACTGATTCCATGATCCCGCTCCAGTTCCCCAGAATGTAATTCTTTGCTGATTCTACCGCCTTTACTTTTGTTTCACTCTCTGTCACATTCAGGATCTTATCAAAAGCCTCCTCTGCCGCCCATTTCCTCTTTCCGTTGATGGCTCTGTATATTTCACTTCTGGCGTCCTGTGCCGAATCTTTCAGGTGGCTTGTTGCCGATATAATGTATTTGTGCATATGGAAACGGTCAAGTACAAAGTGTGCCTTTGCATGCATTCCCGCACCGGCTCGGATCCAGTCCGCACCATCCCCGTTTATATATATTTTCTCCAGGGCGTCTTCGTCATAGCTGTCCTTTATATAAGCAAACACTTCCCTCCACAGCTGTCCGGTTCCTTCCGTTCCGGCATAGTCGCCCCCAAAGTAGCTGCAATGTACCGGTTCATGTTTGCTTCCATCAAAGTTTACATCCTCATATACATAAATAAGTTTCGGCATGACGGTATTGGTGCGTGATTTTTTGATATCCCCTTTTCTCTCTATATACTGCAGCGAAACATGGTCTTCATCCGCATCTATATACAGACGGGATACTTTTCGTTTTTCCTTCAAAGGCTCTAACAGCGGAAACTCCAACGCATGGAGTTTGTTCATTACCGTTTCCTTGCTTACTTCCTGTTCCCCGATACTGGCATGAACACCACCTTTGCGGTAGCTGCTTTCCACCGCTTCCTCCGGTATCCCGGCTTCCGCATCCTCGGAAATCCGGGCATGCTTTTCCAGACCCATGAGCCGGTCTAACAGATAGCAGTATTCCCCTGTTTCCTTATTGTGAAAATAGGTCCTGCTGTAACTGATTTCTCCCAGACTGGTCAGAAGCTTCGTTTCATCACACCGCTCGATATACCATCCCTTACGCAAATCCTGACGTTTACGCAGCAGTTTATCATAGCTTTCCGGTTCTTCTTCAATCATGGACAGTCCCAGTCTTGTCACTTCTTTTGTGACACCGTAAACCATTTCTGCAAACCTGGTCAGGTCATCTGTGTAATCTGCCCTATGGAAAAGCAGATATGTTACAGGTGAAAAAACAGGGAAAATTTTTCTCTGTTTTGCACAATCACTAATAAATTTTCCCGGGATTCACATCCTTGACCTTCGGGTCTAACGGGTTTAATCCAAGCATCAGATAATGGAACTGTTCTTCCGTAAGCTCTGCCGCTTCCTGTGTGGTTCGCGGCCAGGATAGGCGTCCGTCTCTATCTCTGCAAACGCAATCCCGGTACCGGGATTTTGATTTGTAGCAGGGAGCTGCATTTGTTCACAGGCTTCTTTACGAAATTTTCGGAGCCAGTAATAATACGCTTTTTCTTTTACACCATTGTCAGAAAGCCATTGTTTGACCGAAATACCTTCCGGTCTTTCCTGACACTGGGCGATAATAGTTAACCAGTTGGCACGGCGAACATTGTGAGTTGTTTGGTCCATGATAGTTTTACCTCCTCTAAAAAACTACTAGTTTTTTCGTGTTCTTTAGAGTATCTCACAAACAGGCTAACTATCCAAGGCGGCGGATTTGACGCTTACTAAATAACAGCCTAAAGGCTTTACATAATGAATAATATTTAACTATACTTCAAATCATTATTTTTCTTCGTGATATACTTTTTCAGTATTTACATTCCAAATATTTTCTTTACTCTTCTTACCGGACAAAATATTATCAACAGTTTCAAAAGAAGTTACCATTGAATGATCCATGTTATTGTATCTATGCTGACCATTTCTTCCAACACAATACAAATTCTCGTGCTCATTTAAGTAAGATATAATTTCGTCTATATAGGCATAAGAATCAAAATACGCTGGGTACGCCTTCTTTACAGTTACCTTATGTGTCATAATTACATCTGATTCATCTAAAATTATACCTATTTTAATCAATTCCCTAACTGCTAAATCGCTCCATTCGTCTTTAGATTTATTCCAATATTCATCCCCCTCTGTGCAAAAAAATTCTGCACCAATCCATATAGTATCTTCCGGTTTTTCCACTAAATAAGGAGACCAATTATTATATATTTGCACTCTTCCCAGCTTTACACCACTATCTTGAATATATAACCAACAATCTGGTACAATATCCATCAATGTAGAATATTTTGTTTCATTTTTTAATCCTAACTGTTTTACTAAAATACCTACTGTAACATAGTCCCTATACGGTAATTTTTCGGCTAACGCTTTAATTCTAGAAGGAACACCATTCATACTTGCAATTAAATCTTTTATCGGCATACTGGAAATTACTATATCTGCATCTAATGTATAAATCTTGCCTTGATTTTCATAATGTACTTTAGTGACTTTTCCATTCTGCTGTTCAATACCTACTACTCTTGAATTTAAGCGTATATCTCCATTTAATTTAGTTATTTTATCTGCTACAACCTCCCATAATTGACCAGGACCATACTTGGGATATGAATATTCCTCAATTAATGAAGTTTCTACATTTTTTCCATCATTTTTCTTTAATCCTAACTTCTTTTTTATAATATCGAAAATTATTGTACCAACAGAAAGCCCTTTAGATCTTTGAGCCCCCCAGTCTGGAGCGATTTCCCTCGGATGTCTCCCCCATAATTTTTCTGTGTAACCTTCAAAAAACATGGAATATAATTTTTTTCCAAACCTATTTACATAAAAATCTTCTAAAGAATTTTCTTTTCTTTTCTTTATTATAGTTTTTAGATAACTAAACCCAACAGCAAAAAACTCTGTTATGCTTAAACTCCTAATCGTTTTCCAAGTTAAGCTAATTGGATAATCAATAAATTTCTTTCTATAATAAATTCTAGAAATTCTTCTTCTTCTTAACATAACCAAATCATCTACTTCTGGATTTGGTCCACCATTCACTAAAGATACACTTCTATTCAATACTTTATCATCATAAGCTGGTGCTCCTTGCTTGGGCATAAACTTGTCCCACCATGCATTTACCCTATCATTTTTTGAAAAAAATCTATGGCCTCCCATATCCATTCTATTCCCGTTCACATTAACAGTCTTAGATATGCCACCAATATCATTGGATTCTTCTAAAATTATTACGTTATACTCTTTGCTTCTAGAAAGTAATTCATACCCAGCAGTCACACCTGCTGGTCCTGCTCCTATAATAACAACATTTTTTTCCACCGTTATCTCCTTTGCATATATATTTTCTTCTTTAATGTCATATTACTACATCAATTTTATATACAAACATATTATCGTAAAATATGCAATATATCAACTATTTTGTCAATAACTTAAGTAAAAAACAAGCCCTCACGAGCTTGTTTTTACAAATCACTTAATCCAGTCTTCTCTTTCCATCTTAAGAAGTGCTTTAAACACTTCCAGATCATCAATCGTCGTAACCTTTACATTCTTTTCAGTTCCTTTGGAAAAATATACCGCCTCTCCCAATCGAAGCATCAAGGTATTGATATATACCTCGCCGGTAATCTCCTGTCTGTCTGCTTCTTCATATGCCCAAAGAGCCTTCCCATATCGGTATGCCTGAGGTGTCTGCACACGCATAATTTCCGACCGTGCAATTCCTTCACTTCCCGATTT
The DNA here is from genome assembly GCA_964458255.1 of uncultured Lachnospiraceae bacterium. Taxonomy (GTDB): domain Bacteria; phylum Bacillota; class Clostridia; order Lachnospirales; family Lachnospiraceae; genus Suilimivivens. The sequence continues at coordinate 43,917 of CAYWHY010000006.1, forward strand.
TCCATCATCTGTCCGCACAATAGTTTCCTGACACCTGACAGCACTAAGTCCGGACCCTTTCTGCATACAAGTCTTAATCGCATCAGAAATAACCTCTTCTGTTATGAAAGGACGGATGGCATCATGTACCAAAATCACGTCATCCCCGCTGCAGATATCCTTTAGTGCTTCCACACCCTTCTGCGTCGATTTCTGACCATCACTTCCACCTTGTACAATCCACTTCAGTTTCGTAATCTGATACTGTCTGGCATACGCACGAAGCACTTCATGCCAGCCATCCAGACACACCACCGCAATCCCGTCAATTTCAGGATGACGTTCAAAATTTTCCAAAGTGTAAATAATAAGCGGTTTATCGTATACATTCATAAACTGTTTAGGAATATCCTGAGCGGTTCTGCTGCCATATCCCCCTGCTAATATCAATGCTATATTCATCTGAATCCCCATCTTCAAAGTTTATCATCCGGATTATCTTCCGGCATTCACAGTTCCATCCGTTGTTTTCATTATATAAAGAGCCTTAAACATTGCCACATCTTCTACTGTATTGATTTTCATATTCACATCCGAGCCTTCGGAGAAGTATACCTTTTCTCCCAACCTGGTAACCATGGAGCTGTTGTCCCATGCTCCCAGACACTTTTCAGCAATTGCACGCTCATGCAGTTCCAATATAGACTCATAATCAAATGCCTGCGGCGTCTGTACCTTCATAATCTCGTAACGGTTAATACTCTGATAGCCTTCCTTGCCGTCTTCGGAATGCATAATCGTATCCATAATATGCGTGGCTGCTACGCCCATTCCCTTTTTCCTACACATTTCCATGCTCTTAGATATAATTTCTTCCGACACTAATGGACGGATGGCATCATGAATGACTACCATATCTCCCTTGCCCATACGGTCTTTCAAAAGCTGCAACCCTTTGTAAGTGGACTCCTGTGCATCCTTACCACCGGAAATAATATCCGTCAGTTTGGTAATATTAAACTGCTTACCGTATACCCGGACCATTTCCTGCCAGCCGTCCAGACAGGTGACAATGATTTCATCTATTTCAGGATGCTTTTGAAAAGTTTCCAAAGTATATACAATAATCGGTCTGTTATTCACATTCACAAACTGCTTGGGAATATCCATTTGAAATTTGGCATCAGTTCCTCCGGCTAAGATTAATGCAACGTTCATCAGCCCACCCTCCTTCGTATTAACTACCTTATATATCGGCTTTTGAACGAAAATCTTTAATTTATCAGGATATTTTGTATCATCACCGGTTTTCCTGCCTGAACAAATTCCATCATGAGTGGCATTGGGTCTCCATAATAGGCATCATATTCCTCAACCGAACTGATACTCTCCTCCGGAAACCGTACTATAGTAACCTCTATTTCGTCCCGATAACCATCAAATATCTTTAAATTATTTTCTATTTTCTGTTTAGCAGCCTCCGGCATATCCTGTAAGATACTGCTGCTAATACCATACAGCAGCTTCCTGCATCCTTTTTTTGTTTCCTTTTTCCCGCTTTCTGTGTCCATGCTCGCTAAGACAGTCGGCAGAATTTTCTCTTCCCAGTGTGCTCTTGTATCCTCTCCGGCAAACTCCGTTAGTTTCTCGACATATCTTTGCTTCATATTTTCGGATTGGACAATCACCGCATCAGCATATACTACTCCCGGCATTGTCACATAATATTGCATGTTGACATACTCTCTGGCATCATATTTGGTAAATTCATTTACCGCAAAAGGCGGCACATAGATAAGCTCATCCGTATATCGCCTGATATTCTCCGCATAAAACTTCTCCGGCACTGAAACAACCGGATTCCATGCATCATATGGATTCTGAATGACAATCACTTCAGGATGCAAAAGTTCCAAATATTCCTTTGTCAGCACTTTGTAATCCATGACGCTGACTTCTTTGGGAAATTCTGTTCCCTCATAGCAGATTTTTTTGGCCGAACCGTCATAATCCTTGTAATAATACGGAAGCGGTGCAACATAAACATCACAGCTTTTATCCTTGTAAGCTGCCTGCCACAGGCTGCGCAGCCCCTCCCAATCCTTTGCCATCACCGGCATAAAGATAATTGACTTTCTGCTTAAGATATTCTCTTCCAGTTCTTCCAAAAACAACTGTGCAGTCTGATTTAATTCTTGCACCAGCACGCTCTCATCTGAAGAGACCTCACCCTGAATATGTTCATAAATCTGATAAAGTATCTCACAATACCTCTCCAGCATCCCCACCCCAATGCATCCCTCACCTTTTACTTGTTCCATCAGGGTTCCGAGATCCACTGCCAGTTGCTGGCTACCGCCAAGCAAATCAAATATGCGCTGCCTGTCATGCTCCGGTTGCAATCGGAGCATCTCTATCAGCGTCACCAACTCTTCCTTCATTCTCTGCAGTTCACCGGCACATTCCTTTGCCATCACCTTATAAGAAAATTGTATCGTTTCCTGCTCTTCCACGGTACGCTCCAACATTTCTTTGTTAAATCGGAACGCCGGCAGATCAAAGTCCAATACCTTCTGCAAATTTGCCTTTTGTCCCTCAAAAAAAGGATAATTGTGAGCTCCGGCATCCTTAACAAGTCGCCAATACTCTCCGTAGCGCATGCGAAGCATTTTGTCATAGACAGGTGAAACAGGAATTTCTATACCTTCAAAAGGTATCAAGACAGCCTTATCATAATATTCTTTCGGATAATAATTCACATTTTGTTTTAATCCCCATGGAAACATTTGCACCAGATAATCTGCTTCCGGCTCTGTCACCTCCGCAAAACGTTTTTCCACCTCTCCATAGAGATATCTGCCCATTTCTACCGGATCTGCTATTCGCTCAAATTTCTGTCCACTCATTTTCTCAAGGCTCTGAAGATGTTTTTCCTTTTCTTCATGAGTAAACTGTCCTTCCACGATTCCATCAGCAATTCCTAACATATATTTGCATATGGTTTTCCGCTTTTCTTCCTTAATAGAATCTCTGTGTGCATAATCCAGCACGAATATGTCTACACATGCAATATAAGGAAAATTATGGAATCTTTGCAGGTGGTCTTTTTCAAAACAAAAGCGGTTCTTTCCTACTACTTTACCCATGAAAAGCCAGAAGTCCTTTTGATTACGGAAGGTTTGCACATCAAAGCCTTCTTCCATGTCAAAGCGCGCTACTGTCATGAACTTCTGATAGTCCTCTCTTTTCATAACAATATCCAAATCATCATCCCATGGAACAAACCCTCCATGACGCACCGCGCCAAGCAGGGTTCCCCAATCCGCAAAGTATTCTATGTCATGTAATTTACACACTCTGTCAATTTCCATCAGGACTTCCAATTCCGCTGCCCATGCCTGTTTTACCGTAGCCGGAACGAAGAAACCACACCTGACCTCATCAAGCAGAAATGATTCCTGTATACTCACCTTATCATTGCACCTCATTACACATTTACATTCTGCAGCATTACCGGCTTTGATGCCGTTCTCATAAGCTGAGCACTTTTTCCTCCGTCACCATAGAACGCATCTGCCAGCCGTACAGCCACCTCTTTTTCCGAATCTTCCATAATGGAAATCCAGTCTTTCTTTTCCGCTGTCGAAACCACCTGTTTGTATTTTCCAAGAAGCTCAGGAGTTCTCTTTCCCAGCCTCTGCTCAAGCTCCAAATCCTGCAACCAGATAACCTGAAATTTGTCCGTCTGCTGCTCAAAAAGATGCATTGTTTCCTGTATCTTAACAAGCATTTTTTCTTTATGTTCCATCAAACCGTTGCCGCTGACATAATATAACAGTACTTTTTTACCCTGCCAGGCAGCCGGACGCTTTTCTTCCGTATCATCTATATCATCTAAGGGCAAACCTGTACCCCAAATTTTCTCTTCCCAAATCTGACGGGTATTCTCCCCTGCCCACTTGCAAAGATAATCCACGTAACTATGCTTCATTGCTTCCGATTGAACAATTACTTTATCCGCATTTACCACGCCCGGCATTGCCACATAATATTTCATGGCATTTAATGCCCGTTCGTCTGTAGGCGGTATCTCATCTGTCTTAAACCACGGAATGTAAATCAGTTGCTCTGTATTTTTCCAAAGCTCCGTAGAATAATAATCTGAATGAACCGTCAACACATGATCCCAGTTATCATGAGGATTCTGAATATAGATCTGATCCGGATGATTGTTTTCCATGTCATACTCCAAAAAGTTCGTAATAGGTACATATTCCGGAAATTGTTCTCCTTCATAGCATCTCTCACTCAGTGCCATTCCCATCCGTCTCTTGTAGTAATACGGAACAGGCACCACTTTTACATCGCAATTTTCATCCTCACAGGCTGCCCGCCATACACTTTCTATTGCTTTCCACTGTGACGCATGATAAGGCATAAAGACAATTTCTTTCTTAACAGATAATTTTTCTGCCGATTCTGTTACTATCTGAAGCGCCTCATCCAAAATTGCACGCACGCCACTGCCATCTGTGACAACGTTCTGTGTTATCACGTTATATAATTCAAAAACGCCTTCACAATACTGCTCTAGCAGGGCAACCGTTTCCGTCCCCTGCCCTACTTTCTTTTCAATGGAGTTGCCTATGACCACAGCTACATTCTGAAGCTCTTCGAACAGCTTCTGTACCAGTTCATACTGTCCGTAACCAATGAGCATTTCCAGTTTTTCATGAATCTGCAAAAGAAGCTGCAGTTTCTGCATCAGACTTTGCTGAAAGGTAGGATTTTTCACTCTTTCCGTAAGTCCTTCCGGACATTGGTAAGTCGGCATTTCTGTTCCATGCTCTATCAGGAACTCATCATGTTTATCAAAGTAAGGGTAGTCATGCCCGCCGCCGCTTCGGACATTTCTCATATAGTCGCCGTATTTGCGCGTTAATACTCCGTCATATCCCATCGGCACCGGAATGGTTATCACATCAAAGGGCATACGAACAGAATCCGCATAGCACTCCTTTGGATAAACGCTGCCTCCATGTTCAAGATATTGCGGAATCAGGGCAATCCGGTCCCCATCTTCTTCACCGAACAAGGCATATAGGGCTGTAAGCAGCTTGTATAGCTGATTCTTAATATTGCCGTCTCGCTCAATCTTCTGGTTACACGCAGCTTCAATCAGACACAAAAATTTTTCCAATTCATCCTCTGTCAGATTCCCTTGGCCATTGGTATCTGCCACCGTTTTGACCAAATCCACAAGTTCCCTTTGAATGTTTTCCTCATCTTTGTTATTGGTCACATAATCCAATGGGAAAATATCGATTCCGGCAGGATAAGGGCAATTATGAAAGGCATCCAAAAACTCCGGCTCATAGCTTACGAAATTAGTATTAATTACCCTCATCATAACATCCCAGTAATTTTCATCACTACTGTACCACAGAATTTGATAACCTTCCGGCATTTCGCCTTCCACAATCTTCTGAAATTTTTCATAATCCATCCGTTTCATGGCAATATCCATATCATCATCCCATGGAATAAAGCCGCCATGGCGGATGCAGCCAAGCAATGTCCCCCACTCGGCAAAATACCGGATATTGTGTTTTTTACAAATACGGTCAATCACATCCAGCACCTCAAGTTGAGCTGCCCAGCAACACTTCATCTTGGAGCTGATGTAAAAGCCGTCTCTTACTTCTTCTTCAAAATAGGAATCCGGGAATTGCATAAGAACCTCCTGTGCAACAAAAAAGGGAACCGGATGTTGTCCGGTTCCCTTTGGTAGTCATTGTTTCATGCCATCTCTACAGAAATTAGCCAAGTAAGGACAGAACACCCTGATTGGACTGATTAGCCTGTGCAAGCATTGCCTGACCAGCCTGAGCAAGGATATTGTTGTTGGAATACTTAACCATCTCAGTTGCCATATCTGTATCACGGATCTGGCTTTCTGCTGCTGTAGTATTTTCAACTACGTTGTCCAGGTTGTTGATAGTGTGCTCAAGACGATTCTGGATAGCACCGAGGTCAGATCTCTGTTCGGATACATCCTGAATAGCTGATTTAGCCCATACATTCAATCCTGTGAAGAAGGAAGCTTTAAGAGCATTTGCTGCACTTACCTTTGCTCCACTGGATAACTTACAGTAGCTAAGGAACTTATTAACAACAGCATTTGCTGTGTTCAATGTAGTTGTAGCACTCATCTTGGTCAGCATAGTGCTAAATGTTGTTGCCAGTGTAGAAATACCCATGTTCTTGATTGTAACAGAAATCTTGTTGTTAGTGTTAGATTCTGCACCAACCTGAAGATTCTTCGCAGAGAAAGAACCATTTAAGAGGCTCTGCTCGTTGAAAGTTGTAGTATTCTTAACACGGTTGATTTCCTGCATTAACTGGGAAACTTCTGAACCAACATAGCTTCTATCCTGAGTTGTAAGAGTTCCGTTTTCACCCTTTACAGCGAGTTCATTAATTCTCTGAAGCATATCTTCAACTTCTGCTAAAGCACCTTCTGCTGTCTGCACTGCGGAGATACCATCCTGTGCGTTTAAGGAAGCCTGTGTAAGACCTCTCATCTGACGTCTCATCTTCTCACTGATAGAGAGACCGGCTGCATCATCTGCTGCACGGTTAATCTTGTAACCTGAAGATAATTTCTCAGTTGACTTAGCCTGAGTTGCTGTGGTTAAACCAAGCATTCTGTTAGAGTTCATTGCTGTTAAATTGTGTTGTACTACCATATTATTTCCTCCTTGAATTTTCACGCCGCATCCTTGCGTACGTTTTGTTTTTCGCAACCGACTTTTTGAATTCGTACGCACCCAAAAAGTCGTCTGCAGATTTACTTGTTTGAAGCATTTGTTTGCTTCATTTGTAATATATATCGGATGCTTCTTTCATTACTTAACCCCTTTTTGAAAATTTTTTTATATTTTTTATTTTTATGTTATAATACCAGATAATAAATGTTCGAAGGGAGTCTGCTTAATGGAGATTATTTTTTACCGATATGGAAATATATGTGAGCAGGATATTATAGACGCTTTTTCTTCTTTTGGTCTAAACGTGATAGAAGAAGATACGGAAATTCATCAGAAGTCTATCGAACCTTCATTACGGGTACGCCTTATCGCCGAAAAGATCTTAGCTCACACTCCTTTATTTGTTTTTAGCATTAATTTCTTTCCCTATATTTCAGAAATATGTGAGTGGCTTCACATAACCTACGTTTGCCTCAGTGTCGATTGTCCCGTGCTGGAATTATATTCTGTTTCCATCAGAAATCAATGTAACAGAATTTTCCTGTTTGACTACTACCAATATACGCAATTTCATGATGAGAATCCCAATTGCATCTTTTACCTTCCTCTGGCAGCCAATACGGCACGTTGGGATGAAGTTCTTCATACAGGAAATTCCGATACAGCAGCACCAACGCCTTTGTATGATGTTTCTTTTATCGGCTCCCTATATAACGAAAAATCCCCCTATCCGCATCTGCCCCTTTCCGACCGGGACCGCAGCCTGTGCGACCAAATATTATCCGCACGGTCTCCGTTTTCCGGGCTGTACCAAATAGAAGAAGCTCTTACGCCCCAACTGATAAATGCTTTTAAAAAAGCTGATGACGGCTTTTACACATTACCGGATTCATTCACTGACACAGATGCCTTTGTTGCTGCTAATTATTATTTGGGAATGGAGCTCTCCTCTCGCGACAGAATCAGCCTGCTGAAATCTTTATCTGAGGAGTTTGACGTACATTTATTTACCCGCAGCGATGCATCCTCCCTGCCCGGAATCCACTGTCACGGCGGTGTCTCCACTCACATCGAAATGCCCTTTGTCTTTCGGCAGAGTAAGGTAAACTTAAATATTACCATGTGTTCCATTCAAACCGGTTTGTCGCAACGCATCTTTGATATTCTTGGATGCAGTGCTTTTTTGCTGACTGATTACCGGGGAGAAATTCCTGAATATTTTGAAATCGGCAAAGATTTGGATTGTTATGAATCTATAAAAGAATGTCACGAGAAGATAGCATATTATCTCGCCCATGATGACCTTCGTCTGGAAATTGCTGACAACGGTTATCAAAAAGTAAAAGCGATGCATACCTACCGGATACGCATCGCCCACATTTTAAAAATAGTTCTTGCTGACCGTTAATCAGCTTTATTTCTTTTTATCCATGTATTGCGGTTCAACAGCATCTGCACTGCCTCTCATATTGCGATAATAATTCATCGCTACATTAAGAGAACGCTTCCCCCGTCCAATCTCCATGCGTTCCTTTGCAAAAACAGTTTCGACTGCACGTTTATTACGCTCTTCCAGAGCTTGGATTGATGTACTTTTATCCATGATTTCAGATATCGTTTGTTGCATACATTGAATCTGTTGAGCATACAGTTTTTTATTGTTCTGTAATTCCTGTCTGACTCTGTCATAGACCATTTCAAATCCTTCATCAAGTTTAGTAAGCTCTTGTATGCAGTTATCTTTTTCATCCATGCAACGGTCAAATTCTTCAAAATCAACGGGCTCATTCGATATCACATCTGCCTGTTTCTGGCACAACTGATAAATTTCTCCCAAAACCCGCAATTTCTTTTCCAGGCTCTCAACCAAAACAGATATATATTGCTTATTCATAGTTTAGCTCTCCCTGCCGATTCGCATAACCTCTTTCCATGTATCTCTGACAGAACTAAGATGTCCGTGCACTTCTACCAGTATTTCTTTATCCTTTTTTACATTAGCTTCTATCAGTCGCTGGGACAAATAGGAATATATATTTTCAAAATCCTGTGCAACAGGATATCTCATATCAAGCGTAACCCGCAGGTAATCAATAATCTTCTCTGCCTTTACAATATTGGTATATGCTTTTTGAACATCATTGCTGTCAATCGCCAACATCGCTATGTTGCAAAACTTGATCGCACCATCGTAAAGCATAAGTGTAAGTTCTGCCGGCGATGCAGTAAGGACTTTGTTATTCTTATATTGCGCATACGCACCGGGTATTGCCATTCTATAGTCCTCCTAACATGCTTGTCACGGCACTTGAATTGGATTGCAT
>CAYWHY010000007.1:0-49768 GCA_964458255.1 uncultured Lachnospiraceae bacterium
CTCTGATACACTGACATGTGATAACCGGGCTTGTAGCCGGTTCAATGACACCGTCTTTAATTTCACCCCAGATTCTTAAAGGTTCTTTTTCACTCTTTTCTTCTTCTCCGCCAATGTAAGGAATGATATTTTCAACCATTTCAGGCCAATCCTTAAAGGTCTTTCCTGCACCTGAAATTGCCTGATAAGTAGTTGCAACTACTTCGTAAGGTTCAAATTCTTTCCAGGCTGTCAAAACAGGTGCATAGCTCTGAATGGAGCAGTTCGGTTTTACTGCCACAAAACCTCTTGTAGTTCCTAATCTCTTCTTCTGGAAATCAATCACCTTCATATGTTCAGGGTTAATCTCCGGAACCACCATCGGAACGTCAGGTGTCCAGCGGTGTGCAGAATTATTGGAAACAACAGGCGTTTCTGTTTTTGCATAATCCTCTTCAATCTTTTTGATTTCTTCTTTAGTCATATCTACAGCGCTGAAAACAAAATCCACTTCTGCCGCAACCTTTTCCACTTCATTGACGTTCATAACAACAATATTTTTTACTGCTTCAGGCATGGGCGTGGTCATTTTCCACCTTCCGCCTACTGCTTCTTCATAAGTCTTTCCTGCCGAGCGGGGACTTGCCGCGATTGTCGTCACTTCAAACCAGGGATGATTTTCAAGCAGAGAAATAAATCTCTGACCAACCATACCGGTTCCGCCTAAAATACCTACTTTTAATTTTTTATTCATTTTCTTATCTCCTCATTTTTACATATTTTAAGGCTGTTGCCTATTTGACTTATGTTTTTATTTAATATTTTCAATAAACTCTCTGTTAAATTTAATTACTTCTTCCATTACCTTCTGACCCGGTGCTCCTACAGTGAGTCGTTTTTCTACGCAGTTCTTTAGACTGATTGCATCATAAATATCTGCTTCAAAAACAGGACTGATTGCTTTCAACTCTTCTATTGTAAGTTCGTCAATTGATGAATTCTTCTCAATGCAGTACAAAACAAGCCGGCCGATAATGCCATGTGCATCTCTGAAGGGAACTCCTTTGCTTACCAGATAATCTGCTGCGTCGGTTGCATTCGTGAAACCTCTCATTGCACTGTTTTCCATTATTGCATTATTAAAGCGCAGGGTTTTAAGCATACCGTCAAAAAGAACAAGACAGTTCTTTACTGTATCAATTGCATCAAATGTAACTTCCTTATCTTCCTGCATATCTTTATTGTATGCAAGTGGAATTCCTTTCATAGTAGTAAGAATAGACATAAGGGCACCATATACACGTCCCGTTTTTCCTCTTACCAGCTCTGCAATATCGGGATTTTTCTTCTGAGGCATAATACTGCTTCCCGTTGAAAAAGCATCATCTATCTCCACAAAACGATACTCATTTGAATTCCAAATAATAATTTCTTCCGAAAATCTGCTCAGATGCATCATAACAGTGGAAAGAGCAGAAAGGAATTCAATGACATAGTCTCTGTCTGCAACGGAATCCATGCTGTTTAAGGTAGGACCTTCAAATCCAAGTAAAGATGCCGTATACGCTCTGTCCAATGGATAAGTCGTTCCTGCAAACGCTCCGGAACCCAAAGGGCAGTAATTCATTCTTTTATAAATATCCTGCATTCTAAGCAGATCACGCTTAAACATTTCAAAATAAGCACCCATGTGATGAGCCAGCGTGGTCGGCTGAGCTTTCTGCAAATGGGTAAATCCCGGCATATAGGTATGGGTATTCTTTTCCATAATGGAAAGCAGTGTTTCCAACAGCTCTTTTAAATGCTCTGAAACCTGTAATATCTCTCCTCTTACATAAAGCTTCATATCAAGTGCGACCTGATCGTTACGGCTTCGCCCCGTATGCAGCTTCTTTCCCGCCTCTCCGATGCGGTCAATCAGGTTTGCTTCCACAAAGCTGTGAATATCTTCATATTCATGCGTAATAACAAGTTTTCCTTCTTCCACGTCGTTTCTGATACCGGTAAGTCCTTTGACAATGGAATCTTTTTCTTCGCCGGTAAGTATGCCCTGTTTCTCTAACATAACCACATGGGCAATACTTCCTTCTATATCCTGGGCAAACAGTCTTTTATCATAAGAAATGGATGCATTAAAATCATACACCAGCTTGTCCGTCTCTTTCGTAAAACGACCACCCCACAATTGTGCCATGGCATTATCCCTCCAATTATTAAATCTGAATTTGATGTTACCATATTTTTTCCCCGTTTTCAATCATTTTTCAACGCATATTTACACATAAATCAGTTTTTCTCATAAACTATATTATACAAATCAAAGGAGCAATATATGAATCAACCTATTTTACAATGTCAAAATGTATGCTTCTCTTATCATAACTTAACCGGTGAAACCTCTGCCTTAACCAATATATCTTTTCAAGTGAAACGTGGAGAATTTGTATCTGTTGTGGGACCGAGCGGCTGCGGGAAATCAACTCTTCTTTCTTTGATTGCAGGTTTAAATACACCGGAATCCGGAAAAATCCTGATAGATAAACCGGAAAGAACAAAAATCGGATACATGCTCCAGCAGGATCATCTATTTGAATGGCGTACTATATTTAAGAATGTGCTTCTCGGACCGGAAATTAGCAAGACATTATCAGTCGAAAAAGAAGAGCTGGCTTTAAAGCTTTTAAACGATTACGGGCTCTACCGCTTTAAGGATAAAAAACCCGGAGAATTATCGGGCGGTATGAAACAACGTGCAGCCTTAATCCGCACCATGGTAATGGAGCCGGAATTATTACTGCTTGATGAACCCTTTAGTGCTCTTGATTACCAAAGCAGACTTATGGTTTCAGCAGATATCGGTCGCATAATTAAGGAAGCCGGAATTACCGCCATCTTAGTTACTCATGATTTATCAGAAGCGATTTCTCTTTCTGACAGGATTTTAGTTCTCTCCAAAAGACCTGCTACCATAAAAAAAGAGCTCCCTATTTTTCTCACACTTTCGAATGATTCTCTGCTTGCCGCAAGGAACGCCCCTGAATTTCAAAATTATTTTTCAATATTATGGAAGGAGATTTCAAATGAATATAGCACCGGCAACCATTAATCCCACCGTTTCAGATGAACAAACTTTATATGTGAAACGGCACAAAAGACACCACTGTTTTGTATTTTGCATGCGTTTTTTCATCCTTTTCCTATTTCTCTTCTTATGGGAAACAGCTGCCCGGATGCAGTGGATAGACACTTTTTTCTTCAGTAGCCCAAGCCTTGTGGCAACTCATTTCATTTCTATGCTTTATGACGGTTCCTTTTTTGTACACACAGGTATTACACTGTTTGAAACACTGATAAGCTTCGTTCTAATTACCGTAATCAGTCTTCTGATTGCCGTTTTCTTATGGTATTCCAAAACTTTATCGGAAATCATGGAACCTTATTTGGTTGTTCTAAACAGCCTACCCAAGTCTGCCCTTGCCCCTTTATTTATTGTATGGCTCGGCACCGGAACCGACACTATTATTGTGGCAGGTATTTCCGTGGCACTTTTTGGCTCCATTATCAACTTATATACAGGCTTCAAACAGGTAGATCAGGAAAAATTAAAGTTGATTGCTACTTTAGGAGGCAACCGTTTTACCACTTTAAAAAAAGTCGTTTTTCCCTCTTCCATTCCTATGATTTTAAGTAATATGAAGGTCAATATCGGCTTATCGTTAGTAGGCGTGATTATCGGTGAGTTCTTAGCTGCCCGTCGTGGTCTCGGTTACCTGATTATCTACGGTTCACAGGTATTTCAGCTCAATATGGTCATTACTTCCATTCTTATTTTATGTTTCATTGCTATGGGACTATATCAATGTCTGCAATGGGTAGAGCATTGGTATTTGAAGCATAAATAAAAAAGATATCGCACTTATTCTGTGCGATATCTTCCGTCTGATAAAGCTGGAAAAGGGACTCGAACCCTCGACCTACTGATTACGAATCAGTTGCGCTACCAACTGCGCTATTCCAGCCTGTTGCAACAAGACATATTATACCTTCTGCAACTGTTTTTGGCAAGTATTTTGTTTATTCTTTATACATGGTATCTTCCATCACAAAATTTGGTACTTCACCTACCGCAAATTTGTAATAACCGATACCATCACTTTGTGCAGAAACCCTGCTTTCCGGTTTAAAATACACAATCGCCGTATAATTCTCATCACATTCCTTCTCCATATGCCAGGAAGGAGATAACATTCCATCAGGGTATAAACTTTCCGAAAGAGCCTGTATTTCTTTATCATCTTCATATGTAAAATATGTCTTAAACTCTTCCTCTTCCATATTCATTACTGAAGGATATGTGCTTGCGTATGTAGTTTCTACCATTACAGCTTCAGTTCCGTACTCCGTTTCTGCTCCTTCAAGCATTCTTTGTTCTCTTGCCGCCTCCACTAAGTCTAAATTAACATTGACAATCTGAATTCTTTCAATGTCATCGCTGTTTAAATATGTATCCATGTAATACCCCTTTTCTCGTAAGTAAGAGACGCATTTTTCATAAAACGGATAAATTTCCATGCCAACCTGTCTGGTAGATGTATAATTGCTGTGTTGCTCTTCTATTGAAACAACAAGACTTCCGGTGGGGATGCTTTCGCGATGTCTTACAAAACTGCTGTTCAAAATATCTTCTTTATATAAAGCAAGCAGTTCCTTTGTTTCCTCTCTTTTTAACATGGTCTTATATAATCCCACTCCATAAAAAACCGAGATTTTTTTGTTTTCATCTGCAATCACCTTATCAACAATATCAGATGCTCCTATATAGCTTCCGCTGATATACTCTTCCGACGATTCAATCCTATCAATTAATTCCTGTGTTTCAGCATCCGATAAATCAATCAATATATCACGGTACACCTTGCTCTTATTTGCCATGCGGTAAGTCAATTGCACCGTATACCATTCCCGCTCTTCATCCGCATACATCTCATCAAAATTATCGTAGCTGTTCACTGCATCCATGGATAATTTCATCAGCTTGTTCACAGCACCCACATCAAAAAAATACATATATTTATCAACATATTCGGCTCTCGATAAATAATTCATATCTTCATCAAAATAGTCTCCGGTATAATAGCAGCTGCCGACTATAGGTGTTGCAATTGCCACGCTCTCCACTTTTTCCACATCCGGAATGTAACTGTCATAGCCAAACACATCATAACGGAACACCGAAAAAAACAGTATGACAGCTATTGACGAAACAAGAATATGACGTTTTTTATGCAAAATTCCCTTGATATCAAATTCATATATTACCTGCATCAGACAACAGGTAAACAGCAGTGCCACTGCCATCACAAAGAACACGATGCCACTGTTATTCCGTCCATATAAGGGTTCATACCCTACAATTTCACTCGTCAAAACACCTGCCATCAATGAAACCGGTACCGCAACAAGGACCTTAAGCCATGGCTTCATCCATGAAAAAGCAATTGCTTTGCCGGCCACTTCTGCCTGACGTTTCAAATAACAGATATAGGAAAGTACCCATGCAGCTGCTGCAAATAAAAGCAAATATAGTACCGTAAGCCATATATTTCCCACTCCACGATTATACACATCATTCCGATACTCAAAGAAAATCGTAAATGGCGATAATAATGGTGATGTGCCAAAATCGCGATAGGAATAAAATTTAAAGAACAAACTCATATATCCCATGATAATCACCCGGACACCCAGCTCATATAAAAACAACACCGCCACCGCGCAAAAAGTAATAATCACATTACCTGTAAGCATGACTGCCAAAATTACAAGATGATAAACACCAAGATACAGACAAAGTTGTAATCCGAATGCCTTCCATACACTCATTAAAATCTCTCCGTTTAATGCGCCATTACTTGCTGCAATAAAGAGACTGATAACGATTCCTGACAGATAAGAAACAGCAAACATTAAGATACCGTTAAGCCATATAACAAGGAACCGCTTCTTTCTTTTTACCGGCATTCCCATATAAAAATCTATTTTTCTTTTATGATAGAGATAGGAAAATCCCTGTATGCCGGCAAGAATTGCAAAGGCAGCCACAAAGAACCACATATCATCCGACTTAACACCAATCAATGCTTCAGTCATTGCAAACAGCTTATTTTGTAGCATTTGTTTTCCTAATGTTTCTCCATATATTTCAATTAAAAAATCAGCCTCATTTTTAGTCTGACTAAGTGCCATTGTAACAGCAGACGGTAAAATAACCACAAACCCGAATATCGCGACAATCCATAACCAGATTCTTCGTTTATTATTTTCTTTTAAACTAGCCAAGAATGAGTTTTTTGATGTCATATCCGACCACCTCCGTTTCACTGATAAAGATTTCCTCTAAAGAAAGAGGTAATGCTTCAAAAAATACCGTATTTACCGTAGCAAAAATAGCAAGGATTTCTGCTTTATTTCCACGCACCGTAAGGGTATTTAATGAGCCTCTCTTTTCATTCTTCATAATATCAAGCGCCGAAATTGCCTTTTCTTCGTCTTCGTTTGTCGAAAATACACACTGTATCTTCTGGATATTACACTTCATGTCCTCCAAATCCTTAGAAAGTAACACGCCTCCCTTATGAAGCAGCCCTACATGGTCACAGATATCCTCAAGTTCCCTTAAGTTATGGGAGGCAATAATGGGTGTTAAGCCTCTTTTCTCCATTTCACTTGCAAAAATACTCTTAACACCTTGTCTCATAACAGGGTCAAGTCCGTCAAAAGTTTCATCACAGAGCAGGTATTTGGCGCCGCTGCAGACACCGCAGATTAAGGCAAGCTGCTTCTTCATTCCTTTCGAATAAGTATTGATTTTGCGCTTTTTGTCCAGCCCGAAATTAATTAAATAATTATAATAATCGTCTAAGGCGAATTCCGGATATATGGTGCTTAAATATTTCTGCATATCGATTGCATTACTGTTTGCAAAAAAATATGGTTCATCTGCGATAAAATACATTTTTCTTTTAGCTTCCATATTGTCAAAAACAGGTAATCCGTCTATGACTATCTCTCCTTCATCAGGCTCTAACACACCTGCCACCATACGAAGCACTGTACTTTTTCCGGCACCGTTTGTGCCAATCAGCCCAAACACGGCATTCTCCTTTATAGAAACACTGACATTATCAACCGCTTTACTTTCATCAAATCCTTTACTTACACTTCTTATCTCAATCATAGGCTCCTCCATTCCAAAACATGATTTGCAATTTCTTCTTTCGTCATGCCTATTTCCGCCGCCATTTCGCAAATTTCTTTCAGTTTCAAAAGAATTTCTTCTTTATATGCCGGCAATAATTTCGTTGCATTAGCCGCAAAATTCCCTTTTCCTTTCAACGTATATATATATCCCTGCCGTTCCAGTTCCGCATAGGCACGCTGTATGGTGTTAGGATTGATGGACAGCTCAACTGCAAGATTACGGACAGAAGGTATTTTTTCATCTGATTTTATCACACCTCGCAGGATAAGAATTTTAAAACGTTCTACCACCTGTTCATAGATAGGCCGTGCATCCTTAAAATCTATAGGTACCATATACACCTTCCTTTCTTACCTGTTCCGTGCCCTGCACTATTTCATGCGAGCACATGTGTACTAACGCAATTAATACACTCATGATAACAAAGGCTATATCCTCTGTCAATTCTTCTTGCTATTCTTAAGTCTATCTTAAGGTGTTCTTAAGGTTCCCTGATTTCATCAGCATTGTTACTGCCAGAAGCATAGTTAAATGACGATAGGAACGGAACATTTCTGCAAAAAAACAGCAGTCACATATTACCAGAAACATGTGACCGCTGTTTTATATTTTTTACATTAATTCTTTTTGACTAAAAGAGATTTTCCTGTCATCTCAGCAGGCTGCTGCATTCCCATCATTTCAATCATGGTTGGAACAATATCTGCTAAGCATCCGCCTTCTCTTAATGTATAAGCAGGATCTGCATTTACAATAATGAACGGAACAGGATTTGTTGTATGTGCGGTGAAAGGATCACCTGTCTCATAATCTACCAACTGCTCTGCATTACCATGGTCAGCACAGATAAACATCTGTCCGCCAACTTCCTTAATGGCATCTACTGCTTTTCCCACACATTCATCTACCGCTTCCACAGCTTTAATTGCTGCGGCCTCCACTCCTGTATGTCCAACCATATCGGGGTTAGCAAAGTTGATGATGATGACATCATATTTATCGGACTTAATTGCTTCTACAAGCTTATCACAGACTTCATAAGCACTCATCTGGGGCTTTAAGTCATAAGTTGCAACATCTTTAGGCGAATTAACAAGAATTCTGTCCTCTCCTTCGTTGGGTTCTTCCACGCCACCATTAAAGAAGAAAGTAACATGTGCATACTTTTCTGTCTCGGCAATTCTTGCCTGTTTCATATTGTTTGCTGCAAGCCATTCACCAAATGTATTGGTAACGGAAATCTTATGGAAAGCTACATCCTTATTGGGGATTGTAGGGTCATAATCAGAGAAACAAACAAAGGTAATATCAAGTCTTTGTCCTCTGTCAAATCCTTTGAAATCGTCATCACAAAAAGCTCTTGTGATTTCTCTTGCTCTGTCGGGACGGAAGTTAAAGAATATTACGGAATCGTTATCTTTAATGGTTGCAACCGGCGCCCCATCTTTTATAACAACGGTAGGCTTAACAAATTCATCTGTTTCTTCTCTGTCATAAGATGCCTGAATACCTGCGGGACCACCTTCTGCGGTAAGTCCTTCCCCCTTAATAAGAGCATCATACGCAAGCTTTACTCTGTCATAATTATTATCTCTGTCCATTGCGTAGTAACGGCCTGTTACGGATGCGATTTCACCTACCCCGATTTTTTTCATCTCAGCTTCTAAATCTTCCGCATAGCCTTTTCCGCTTGCAGGAGGTGTGTCACGTCCGTCCAAGAAACAATGTACATATACTTTGGAAAGATTGTTTCTCTTGGCCAGTTCTAAAAGACCGTAAAGATGTGTATTGTGGCTGTGCACACCACCATCTGATAATAAACCAAACATATGAAGTGCGGAATCATTCGCTTTACAATTTTCTACTGCCTTTAGCAAAGCAGGATTTTCAAAGAAAGTACCATCCTGAATTTCCTTGGTAATTCTGGTAAGCTCCTGGTATACGATACGTCCTGCACCCATATTTAAATGTCCAACTTCAGAGTTGCCCATCTGCCCATCGGGAAGTCCGACTGCCATACCGCTGGCGTTTCCTTTTACAAAAGGGCATTCTGCCATAAGCTTGTCCATAACGGGTGTCTTTGCTTCTGCAACGGCATTGTGATCGCTCTTTTCATTTAAACCATAACCGTCTAAAATCATTAATACTGTAGGTTTCTTCATTGTATATTCTCCTCTTTCTTATAGTTTCCACGCTCCACCGTATGAATTATACACGCAAATGAAACGACTTGCAACCACCAAAAGCAATTATTAACGCTGATGCGTGCTTACCACCATGCATATTTTCTGGACACGACAACACTGTATGTATCAAATTCCCTTATTGCAAATATTTCCTCATTATATTCGGATAAGCTCTCCGTCCTTACAATGTAAGCTGCATTTTTCTCCGCATTTATCTCTTCCGGTACGGGATTCCTGTAAATAAATCTTTCTCTGTACGCAATTTCCTGATTGCCGAAAGAATTTGTCTTTCCCTGAAAATACTCCGCATCTATTTCCAATATAAACATTGTCAGAATCTCACTTACATTGGCAGAGCCTTTATACTGAACGTCCGGTGTAATATAATAATAATCACATTTATGCTCTCCGGCAAAAGCAACTGCTTCCAAAAAGTCATCATAAAATACCGTTTCCATCTGTTGTGCCCAAACCGTAAAATATCTGTCAAAGAACAAAACACTTTGTATTGCATAAGCCAAAACAAAAACCGGCATGAGTTTTTTCCATTTCTGAATCAAATAATAAATGGTAATTCCCGCAAAAATAATATGTGCATAAAAAATAATATTAATTCTGTTTACATTTACACCATTAATGCAAATTCCCACAAAAACACTGAATATCCAATAAAGGAGCAATAAAATAAAGGCTGATTTTTTCTTACTATCCTGCTCTTTTTTTATTTGATAAATAACAATCCCGATTCCCCCAAAAACAAACGGCATGGAACACTTATACACCGTTCCGAAATCATCGATTGCATTCCAGATTAAATCCGGCTTTTGTAAAAAAGCAACATGAATCAGGGATTTAATATTATTTAAAATTTGCTGTATAGGCTGCTCTGAGAAAAAAAGTATGTCATTTGTTCTGATACTCCCCTCAAAATATGGCATTGTTACAAAAGGAAGTTTTACCGTATCCCATTTCATAAAATTAATCAGCATTGTTCCGTATATTGGAAAAGAAATGCCGAAGTAAACAGCCATTGCTATCAGCACCTGCTTAAAATTCACCTGTTTTTTCGTGCCGAGAACTATACATGACGTCAAGAGAAAAAACGGCACCATGTAAAAAGCCACTCCATATGAATACATGCACAGTGCAAAAAAAATCATGGAAACATAAATGTACTTACTTTTTTCTATTCCTTTTTGCAGAAAATATAATCCTATAACAAACATATGGGGAAACATATTACAATCAAGTGCCCATCTGCTCTGCATGAAATGCCATGGATTAATTGCCAGAAACACAAGCACAACAATAGCTGCCTTAGGAGAAATCATTTTTTTCACAAATCCATATACTGCTGCGGCTGCCGCCACGCTGGCAATCAATATAGGAAGTCTTACCGTCACACTGTTTAATCCGAACAACTTAATAAAAGGAACCATAAAATAAGACATTAGCACACTCATCTGACCGTATCCCCACGCCGTGAAATGTGACGGAAGGAATGTGCCAAAACGATCCGTTCCGTACTGTGCAAGAGCGAGTGCATCCACTGCAGCCATGGCTCCGTCCTGGTTAAAACCACCAGGAATACTCCCGAATCCGATACAACGAATGGCTATTAATAACAAATACACAATCTGAAATGCTGTCATCCTTTGTTTTCTCCTTCATCACAACCAAAACATTACCTGATACTTTACAAATGAAAATAAATCCGGTCTTAAGTCTTTCAGTGCTTCTCCCGTATCCAAAAAGAAAATAAGTCCCTGATAAATAACCATTGTCAAAACACAAATAATAAGAAATAAAATCATTGTTCTCTTTATAGCATCACTGTTTAATCTGTCATAAATCAAAAGCCATGCCAATATTCCCGCAAACAGAAAAAAAATCGTAAAGTCACTGAAATATCTCATAAGTATGCCCGACATTTCTGTATCTGCTACCACAATAATCAATCCGATTGCCATGCTGACAAAGGACATTAGCATTACTTTCTTTTGTTTTATGTACTTTCTTGCAGCTACCAATATTGGGCATATCCACACCAGCAAATTGGTTGCAAAAATTCCTCCGTAGGTAGATTCTGAAATGGTAACTCCCAAATAATTGCTATCAAAAAAATTGGCTTCTATAAAAGGGAAATCCAAAACAATCTTTATCGGTGCAAATAAATAAGCCCAAATTCCAAGTGGAATACGATCCGGCACAAATCCTCTGCCACGCATATCGTTAAAACTCAAATTATAATTGGCCCCGAAATCAAATACCGATCCAAATCTTACATAATTATACCACATAAGAAAAGCTGCCACCGTCATCATGGGAAACACATACGAAACAAGTGCACACTTTCCTTCTGTTGTTTTCAAATATCTGCCATCAAAGAAATATTTCGAAAACAATAATACAGAAAATAAAACAATTAAAAACAGCTGGGGTCTGCAACCGGCAACCAGGGCCGTACATAAGGAACCGATGCCCATATGTTTAGGTGAAAGTCTGCTTTCTCTCTCCGCACACAAAAAGCTCCAAAAACCGGCAAACCCAAATGCAAGTCCCCAGATAATAGGCACCGTATATAAATCCGGTCTTTTACACATATAAAAAACACCGCTGCCAAGAATCAACAATTCATATATTAAAATGTAACACCCCGTACTTACCTTCGGGAACCAGCGTTTTACAATTTCATAAAGTATTCCCATGATTGCTGTCAAAAACAATACTGTCCCTGCTAAAATCACCTGATAATTGTGTAAATGTATGCCGGTAATCAGGTAATACGGAAGATAAAACAAAATAACAGGTACTACTCCAAAATACACATAATATTTGCCTTCAAAATAAGCATGATCCCACAAAAAGCTTTCTCCTGCTTTTGAAAGCACCAAGGCACGATGTTCATAATCATAAGGATTTTCCATTGCTTTTAAAGCAGCTGTCGGTTCGACATCCAGATAAATCTGCCCTTTTACAAATGCCTCTGCCAAAGTCTGATATTCCTTTTGCTGCACAAGATGCTCTGTTTGAAAAAAGGGATTTAATCCTGATATTCGGTATAATAACAGCATATTAATAAGCAAAAGAATCGTCGGGATTATCGCTTTGCCTTTTTTCATTTCCATAAATTTTATTTGATGTATTTGGGCGGAGGGCCTGAAAACGTAGAAAAACAGCATTACTCCATAAAGTACCGCTACCCTTACCCATGAATAAAACATGGGAATCACAGGATTTAATGCAAAATCAATTTTGATTACAGCCTCTTCCTCCACCTGCGGCGTGATTTTCAAGCTTTTGCAATTTCCGTAAAAATGATACGTCATATACTGACTTTTTTCCTGTGTATGCCAGATTTCTCCATCCGGTATCCGGTAATATTCTTCATGAGAGTCATCTCTTGCAGCTTGAAAGAGAACTATTTTATTATGTTTCTCTTGACCAATCAATTCAATGTCAATATACAGTGTATTGAGCTTTGTATCAATTTCTGTAAATTCAAGGGTTTTATCGCCTTCTTCTATCAAATATGTTCCATCCGGTTGCTTTTTAAATCCGTCTCCCATGCTTAATTGATAATCTGCAATTTCTTTGTTTTCCATTGACTCAAAATGTCTGTAATTAAATACAAACACTTCTGCAATTAATGCAACTACAAACAGTATAAAAACAGTCATTATCCCTTTTAATGACCACCGGTTTTCTTTGTTTTTCATACCTTAACAGTTTTTCCTTCCCGAACATACATTTCATCCACCTCGATAACCGCAAAATAATTTTCATCCATCTCTTTTATTTTGTCATTTAACCGGTCAATCACTTCTTTATCCGACATACGATATTCATACGGTACCACAACATCAAAAATCAAGTTTGTATGTGTAGGGCCATTTACAATTCTAAAATCATGAAAGCTTACATTTCCTTCCATAGCATCCACGATTACCGCTACCTTTTCCTTTATTTCATTTGTCAATTCATCATCCACACAAACCGGATCCATATGTATAACAGCGCTGCACTGCAATTCATTTGCAAGTCGGTGTTCTATAGTATCAATCATATCATGAAGCACCAGTATATCTCCGTTTGAAGGCACCTCCACATGAACGGAAAGCATTACTCTTCCGGGTCCGTAATTGTGCACCACCAAATCATGCAAACCAATTACCCCCTGAATTTCATATTCCATGATAATTTGTTCCACTCTCTCCACAAATTCCGGCTCCGGCGGCTGTCCAAGCAGCGGGCTTATTGTTTCTTTGGCAGCTTCAATCCCTGCCCAGAATACGAACAAGGACATTACTACACCGCAATACCCGTCTGTTTTAATTCCTGTTGTATGGGCAAGCATCGTCGTTCCCAGTACCATAAAAGTGGAAAGGGTGTCACTTAAACTGTCTTTCGCAGTTGCATCCATAGCGGCACTATTTATCCTTTTTCCAATCTTTCTGTTATAAAAGGCCATATAGAATTTCACCAGAATAGATACTATTAATATGCCTACAATAAGAGGGCTGGCAGTTACATCTGTCGGGTGCATAATTTTATCAACCGATGTCTTTAACAATTCAAATGCCATAAGCAGAATAATCATGGCAACAACAAGGCCTGATATATACTCTATTCTTCCGTGCCCAAACGGATGGTCTCTGTCAGGTTTTTGTCCCGCCATTTTAAATCCAGCCAATGTAACCACAGAAGAGCCCGCATCAGACAAATTATTAAACGCATCTGCCGTAATGGCAATAGATCCACTAAAAATTCCTGCCAGTGCCTTTCCTGCAAAAAGTAAAATATTAAGAAAAATACCTACCGCTCCACAAAGTATACCGTAGGACTGTCTCACTTTTGCATCTGCCGTATTTTGATAATCTTTAATAAAATATTTTGATAATAAGGAAATCATACATTTCCCCCTTCTTACATATTGTTTTCATTATACAAATAACAACAGCCCATTTCAATATGTTCAAACCAAAACATTGTTGAAACAGGCTGTTTATGCTTTTGTTAAAATTCTGTTGTCCACTCGTGTTCGCCGCCCCAGTCACCTATCAGCTTTGTAGTCGTGCCTTCCGGTGTGGCTACTCTTGTTTCAAAACGATAATTCATCATTGGTACATATTCGTTGCCGATTTGTACATTACTGTAAAGATAAATAAATTCATAAGTAGTATGAGGGTAATACTCTTCACCGGCCGGTTCATAAGAAATACACAATCTTTGTACACCTGCATCCTCCTGCTTTGCTCCCCAAACATTAATAACACCGCGGGTATCCTCATATTCTTCATAATCGGCAAACGCAAACATCCAACCGTTTTCTTCTTTTACAAATTTCATTTTTTCACGGCTTACCGGAATATATGTCTTTCCACTCCAATATTCCATTGTGCCATTAATAAAATCATCACGAATAGCAATATATTCTTCTTTATTCATAAATTCCTTTATTGCCTCAAATTTACCAGACTCAAATATGGTAAAGGCTTCAGCAAAGAATCCCTGCATTTTTGCAGCTTTCTGTGTACATAATGCAAGCTGTTTGATGTCTTCACTGTCTGCATATGCAGTAATTCTTGAAAGTAATTCGCTGTATTCCTCCAAATGTTCTACATCCAGCTGAATGGTTTCTGTACCGGGCACAGCAAATTTACTGATTTGTATAAGAAGTTCATCTGTCGGATTAGCTTCATATACGAGAAGAAGTCTTAGCATCAGTTCCTGATATACTTTAAACCCACAACCGCTTTCCATATCAGCATTGCAAAGAAGACCTTCCTGCTCCGGATTTTCTTCAAATAACCGTTCATAACACACATCCATTAATCTAAAAGCATCTGCATTGTCTGTATCTTTTTCCATCACCGCAACACATTTTTCCAGTGTCGTTAACGAACAGTTTCGATTATTAATATCAGCAACAGCCTCATTCAACAAAACAGTACAATAATACTGCAACAGACTTTCATCCTGTGTGGTCTCCCATCCTTTATACAAAACCTGCTCGGCAAAAGTCATCTGTTCCTGTGTCAAATATACTCCGGCCATTGTTCTATATGCCTGTACAGAGGAAGAATCAATTTTTAACGCTTCTTCACAAGATGCAATTGCATCATCATAATTTTCTGTTTCCATATAAGCACTTGCTTCTTCTAACTGCTTTGCAACCTTTGTTCCGGGAAGCAAATTATAAATTACAAAACTACCGCCGGCAAGAATCGCCATAAGCAATACTGCAAAAACAATCATTTCCATTAACGCAATACGTTTTCTTCTTTTTCTTCTTCTCATCCTTGCAGCATTCCCGCCACCATTTCTTTTCACCGTTTTCTCTTCCATACCTCAACCTCTAAGTCCTGATAAAAATATACATACTGTGTCATATAGTAACATATAAACTTCGTATTGACAAATGTTTTTTATAATACAAATCCGTTATAAAAATCCGTTATCGGTTAATTTTCCCTAATGGTGCATTTCTTCGGACTTTTTTGTATCTGTCTTCTCTTCTTTCATCAACTCGTACTCTGTGTCCGTTTTCTTTTCTGTTTTCAAAATGCTTTCTGCGTCCACCATTCTTTCTCTCATCTGACGAATCTCGACTTCGTCTTCTCTCAAGTAGCATTTTTTCTTCCTTAATCTCTTCCGGCTCTTCCCCCACCTTCATCTGCATAAAGGCTGCCGCCAAATCAAGTGCTGTAAAACCGAATTCTTCTGTTTTAGTCGCAATATCCGCTTTAAGCAACGACAAATCCTTCTGTTCCATCACTTCCATCGCTTCCGTAAA
The DNA here is from genome assembly GCA_964458255.1 of uncultured Lachnospiraceae bacterium. Lineage (GTDB taxonomy): Bacteria > Bacillota > Clostridia > Lachnospirales > Lachnospiraceae > Suilimivivens. Next base: position 16,223 of record CAYWHY010000007.1, read on the forward strand.
CACTTTTCCTGCTCTTGCTTTTATAATATCTTTCGTTGATGGCAATTTTCTTTCTTTAATTTTCGTATGACAAATACGTTCGATTTCTCTTATTTTGTATAGTTCCCTGCCACATACCAAAGTAAAAGAACGTCCTGCTTTTCCTGCACGCCCTGTTCTTCCGATTCGATGTACATAATATTCTATATCTTCCGGCACATCATAATTAAACACAGCATCCACTCCGCTTACATCGATTCCTCTGGCAGCCACATCCGTTGCAATTAAAATGGCACATCTTCCGTTTCGAAATGCTCCCATAACCATATCTCTCTGACGCTGGGAAAGGTCACCGTGAAGTCCTTCTGCCTGATAACCTCTTTGTTTTAAAATCTCAGCCATCTCATCTACCATTTTTTTTGTATTACAAAAGATCAAACTTTTAACGGGTTGATAATAATCAAGTAATCTGCAAAGTGCCGCCACTTTATCTCTTTTATTGATACGGTAATAAGCCTGCTTAATGGATGCAACCGTTATTTCTTTTGGAGTTACTTTAATATATTCTGCATCCTTTTGATAGGTATGTGTAATTTCTAAAATAGGCTTCGGCATAGTTGCTGAGAAAAGTGCCATCTGCCGTTCATCCGGCATATCCTTTAAAATCGTTTCTATATCTTCACGGAATCCCATATTAAGCATCTCATCTGCTTCATCAAGAACTATCATTTTGACATGCGTTGTCTTAATGGTGTGTCGACGCATGTGATCCATCACTCTGCCGGGAGTTCCTACAATAATCTGCACCCCCTGACTCAATGCACGAATCTGTCTGGAAATATCCTGACCTCCGTAAATCGGAAGCACTTTTACACCATGCATAAATTTTGCGAGTTTTCTGATTTCCTCCGCCGCCTGAATTGCAAGTTCTCTGGTGGGGCAAAGAACAATCGCCTGTAACTTTTTAAGTTCGGAATCGACATTTTGAATCATGGGAATTCCAAATGCTGCAGTCTTTCCGGTACCCGTCTGCGCCTGTCCTATAATATCTTTTCCTGCCAGCAGTACCGGAATGGCCTGTTCCTGTATCGGAGACATAGTTTCAAAGCCCATTTCTTTAACCGCTTTCAAAATCCTCGGATTTATATTCGCATCCTGATAACGCATCCCCTGCTGTACTTCTTTTATTATCTGTTCCATATTCTACCTCTTCATTTTATCTTCTTCAATCATGCGTACATCCATCCTTTTAAAAGGAATTTCAATCCCATTATCATCAAGTGCATACTTAATGTTTTCGGTAAGACGCCATTTAACTTCCCAATACTCCTTATTTTGTACCCAGCATCTGACATTCATATTGACACCGTCTTCACCCAACGCATCAACAAAAGCCTTTATTTCCCGCTCCTTCTGTACACTTTCTTCTTCCATCAATACCCGCGTTAAAATCTGTTTCACTTGCCTTATATCTTCTTGATAAGCAATGGTTACCGGAATATCTATTCTTCTCGACTGACATTCTGTAAAGTTGGTTATGCTACCATTCGCAAGAGTTCCGTTAGGCAACACAATCGTCCTATTATCCGGTGTGATAAGCTCAGTATAAAATACATCTATGGACGAAACCGTTCCCTCATTTCCCAATTCATCTTTAATATAATCGCCTGTTGAAAACGGCTTTAAAATAAGCAGGAGTACGCCACCGGCGAAATTACTGAGACTTCCCTGTACTGCTAAACCGATTGCCACACTGGCAGAACCGAGAAGAGCAATAATGCTGGCCGCATCTACACCAATCCATGATGCTATCATAATGACAAGCAAAAAATATAATCCATACTTTGCAAAGGAATCAATAAATTTTACAGCACTTTCATCTATCCTGCTTTTAAGTAATGTCTTTTTTAGAATTCTGCGTATCAGTTTAATTACCTGTATTCCCATAAGAAGAACAATTACAGCAAGCACAATCCGCAATCCTAAATTAAATATTTTTCCGGGCAATTCATTTAAAAATGTCTCTATAACCCCTTCATTTATTGTATCTTCGTGCATTATCTTCACTCCCTATGCCTTATTCTTCTTCCAATTTTTTTACATTTTCCAACTTTTCAGCAGCTCTTTCTTCTGCTTCTTTTGCATTTTTTATTGCTTCATCTGCTATTTTTTCAGCTTTCTCAACCTGTTTTCGGGCTTCTAATGCCTGTTCTTTTGCTATACGGGCAGTCTCCTGTGCTTCCTGTGCTTCTTTCTTGGCCGCTTCGCGGACTTTCTTTTTTTCGATTTCCTGCTTTTCCTGTTCCGTATAAGGAAAATAACAGTAAATTACAAGCGACAAGGGTGCCACTTTTACTTTAATTCCATACGCTCGTCCATCAGTTTCTTTTTCAACTATATCTATCGTCTTTGAAGCACTTTTACTTTCTCCGCCGTAACACTTGTTGTCTGTATTTAAAATTTCCTTATACCTTCCTTCATAGGGAACACCAACCATAAGTTCCTGCTCTGTTCCCGCAAAGTTTGCCACCACAAGAAGCGTATTTTCCGGTTTATCAGCCTTTCTGATAAACGAAACTGTACATTGTTCAGAAGAAATACAATTAATCCATTCAAATCCTTCCGGTGTTGTATCCTTTGCATAAAGAGCCTGCTTCTCTTTATACAAAGCATTTAAATCCTTCACGAGTTTCTGAAGCCCCTTGTGCTCATCATACTGTAACAGTTCCCACTTAGTTTGCCTTGCCTCATTAAATTCCTCAAACTCTCCGATATCCTGTCCCATAAAGAGAAGTTTTTTTCCGGGATGAGTCATCATATAGCCGATGGTCAGGCGCAGATTAGCAAACTTATCACTTATGCTACCGGGCATTTTGCCTATCATGGAAGATTTACCATGTACTACTTCATCATGTGAAAATACATTTATAAAGTTTTCACTGTACTGATAAATCATGCTGAAAGTCAATTCATTCTGGTGATAGGAACGGAAATAAGGATCATATCCTATATAAGAAAGATAATCATTCATAAATCCCATATTCCACTTAAAATCAAAACCAAGTCCATCCTCATCCGGTGCTCCCGTTACCTTCGGCCATGCGGTGGATTCCTCTGCTATCATATACACACCCGGATTACGTTTTTTCATAATGGAATTCAGGTGCTTTAGGAATTCCACTGCATCCAAATTCTCATTACTACCATAAATATTGGCAATCCACTCCCCGTCCTGCTTTCCGTAATCCAAATAAAGCATGGAGGCCACTGCATCCATACGAATGCCGTCTGCATGATATTTTTCCACCCAATACAATGCATTGGCAATCAGATAATTGGAAACCTGAGGTCTTGCATAATTATAAATCAGTGTTCCCCAATGTGGATGTTCTCCCTGTCTCGGATCTAAATGTTCATACAGGCATGTTCCGTCAAACCTTGCAAGCCCATGTATATCTTTCGGAAAATGTGCAGGTACCCAGTCTAAAATCACACCGATACCGTTCTGATGCAAAGTATCAACAAAATACATAAAATCTTCTGCTGTACCATATCGTGCAGTAGGTGCATAATATCCAATAACCTGATATCCCCAAGAAGCATCTAGCGGATGCTCCATAACAGGCATAAGTTCTACATGAGTATACCCCATTTCTTTAACATATTCTACGATAACCGGTGCCAGTTTTCTGTAATTCACATAACCTGCAGTATCACTGTCTCTCAAAAAAGACCCCAAATATACTTCATATATGCTGACCGGTGCATCTTTTGTCTGCTTATTACTTCTTTCCTCAATCCATGACTTATCATTCCATTCATAAGAAAGATTCCTGACAACAGATGCCGTATCGGGACGTAGTTGCTGACCAAATGCATAGGGATCCGCTTTCAAACAAATCACATTTCCCTTTGATTTGATTTCATATTTGTAACACTCACCGGGTAATACATCCGGAATAAAAATTTCAAAGACACCACATTTTTCATTCTTTTTCATCTGATGGGTTCTGCCATCCCAATTATTAAAATTTCCAACAACACTGACGCGAATGGCATTCGGTGCCCATACTGCAAAAAAGGTACCCTTTACTCCCTCTACAGTCATAGGATGTGCTCCCAGTTTTTCATATACTGTATAGTGAATACCCGCGTTTAATTTATCAATATCCTTGTCTGTTAAACCTATTACATAACGATAAGCATCCTTTTTATAAACAGGCTCTTTTTCCGGATAAAAGACTTCATATTCATAGTTTTTCGGTGTTTTGCCTCCTTTAATACACGCAAAAAAACCGGCTTCATCCACCAGTTCCATCTTCTGCTTCTTGTTACCTGCTATAATATTAACTTTAACTGCTCCCGGCCAAAACGTCTGAAAAAGAACACTTTTTCCAACATTATGAGGTCCTAATATCTCATGCGGATTGCTCTCCTCAGAATATATAATTCCTTCTATTCTTGGCCAGTTCATTAATTTATATAATTTATTATCCATAACTTTTCTTATCCCCTTACTGATATTTACATAAAATTATTTTATCAAAGATATCTATACAGCACAAGCATCAAGTGTTACAATAATTTATTATAAGAAAAGGATGTGAAACTATGTACGAAACCATAAAGCCGAAAGATTTTGATTTCTTAAGCGATGATGACAAAGAACTTCTTAATCGCATTACGGCCTACTCTGAGAAGGTTCTCGGCAATATTGACCCTGAAAAGGTGCGCATTTCAGAACAGATTGACAAATTAAAACCTGTCATGGAAGAAATTGCTGCAGAACGCAATATTGCGTTGGAAGATGTATTTATTAAATATATGGATCTTGCCAGTCTTGTCGCCGCAAAAAAGGATCAGCAATTCAAAGCAGATTTTAAGGATTTTGGCATTGTTGATTTTAAATAACAAATGCTGAGTAACACAAAAGGACAGCCTAATGACTGTCCTTCCTTTTTTATCACGTTCGCACGATACAATTTATTTAACACAACGCACGCGTACAACACCGTCAATTTCACGAAGCTGAGCAACAATGTCACCAGATACTTCACTTTCTAAATCTAACATAGTATACGCCCAGTCACCCTTTGACTTATTTGTCATATCTGTAATGTTGATTCCGTTGTTTCCAAACACAGTTGTAAACTTAGAAATCATACCGGAACTGTTTTTATGGAACACTGCCACTCGACCTGCCTGTGAACAGATACCCATATCGCAATTGGGGAAGTTAACGGAATTAACAATATTACCGTTTTCGAGATAATTCTTTAATTCCTTAACTGCCATAACAGCACAGTTATCTTCCGATTCTTCCGTAGATGCTCCAAGGTGAGGGATTACAATGCATCCATCTTTTCCGGCTGTTGTTGTGTTCGGAAAATCGGTTACATACTTACGAATCTTACCGGAGGCAATGCCGTCTAATACATCTTCTTCATTTGCAAGAACATCTCTTGCAAAATTTAAGATAATGACACCGTCCTTCATTAATGAAATGGCATCCGCATTAATCATATCCTTTGTGGTGGGAAGTGCAGGAACATGAATAGTAACAAAATCACATTCCTCATAAATTTCTTCCACATTAAGAACATGTTTAACGGATCTGCTTAAGTTCCATGCTGCATCAACAGATACATAGGGGTCATAGCCATATACATCCATTCCCAAATGAATCGCTGCGTTAGCTACTTTAACACCGATAGCACCAAGTCCAATGACACCTAACTTTTTGCCCTGAATTTCGGTACCTGCAAATTTCTTTTTTTCTTTTTCAGCAGTCTTGGAAATATTTTCATCTTCCTGTGCTGATTTAACCCATTCTATACCGCCAACAACATCACGTGCTGCTAAAAGCATGCCGGCAAGTACAAGTTCTTTCACACCATTTGCATTAGCCCCCGGTGTATTGAACACCACAATACCCTTTTCTGCACATGCTTCAAGAGGAATATTATTAACTCCCGCGCCTGCTCTTGCAACAGCTAAAAGATTGTCACTAAATTCCATCTCATGCATGGATGCACTACGAACCAAAATGCCCTGTGCTTCATTTACATCTTCTGTTCTTTTATAATCATCAGTAAATCTTTGAAGACCAATATTAGCAATCGGATTTAAACAATGATATTTATACATATTTTTCACCTCTTTAAACATTACAGATTTTCTTCTTCAAATTTCTTCATGAATTCCACTAATTTTTTTACACCTTCTATAGGCATTGCATTGTAAATGCTGGCACGCATACCACCTACACTTCTGTGACCTTTTAAGTTTTCAAAACCGGCTGTTTTTGCTTCTTTTACAAACTTAGCATCTAACGCTTCATCACCTGTTATGAAAGGAACATTCATAAGTGAACGGTCTTCTTTTCTGACGGTTCCCTTAAAGAGTTTGCTCTCATCCAAAAAATCATAAAGAATTTTTGCTTTCTTTTCATTATATTCTTTGATTGCTGCAAGACCGCCCTGTTTTTTAAGCCATTTAAATACTTTCCCACAAATATAAATGCCGTATGCAGGAGGTGTATTGTACATGGATTCTGCATCTGCATGAATCTTATATTTTAACATGGTAGGTGTACCGGGAAGTGTATCTTCTGTAATCAAATCTTCTCTGATAATTACAATAACCACTCCTGCAGGTCCGATGTTTTTCTGAACACCACCATAGATAACACCATATTTTGTTACATCCACAGGTTCTGATAAAAAGCAGGATGAAACGTCGGAAACGAGAAGATGTCCCTTTGTATTGGGAAGCTCTTTAAACTTAGTTCCGTAAATTGTATTATTTTCACATATGTATACATAATCAGCATCTTCAGGAATATCAAGATCTGAACAATCAGGAATATATGAGAATGTTTTATCTGCGGAAGAAGCAACTTCTACTGCATCACCATATATTTTAGCTTCCTGATAAGCTTTCTTAGCCCACTGTCCTGTTACAATATAAGCTGCCTTTTTATTTTTCATCAGATTCATGGGAATCATAGCAAACTGCTGACTTGCACCGCCCTGTAAGAACAACACTTTATAATTATCAGGAATATTCATCAAATCCCGAAGGTCAGCTTCTGCCTCCTTGATAATGTCATCATATGCTTTGGACCGATGACTCATTTCCATAACGGACATTCCTGTTCCTTTATAATCTAACATTTCATCTGCAGCTTCTTTTAATACTTCTTCAGGCAAAACTGCGGGGCCTGCTGAAAAGTTATAAACTCTGGACACTTTCTTTCTCCTCCTGGTGGAAAATTTTAAAATAACTTTTTACATTGTAAACCGATTTATCACTTTAGTCAACTGCTTTGTTAAACCGTTTTATCTACTGCTTTCCTGCCAAATCCTTTGCATCAAACACTTCACTGATAGGTGCACCGGCGGGTACCATCGGGAATACCTTGTCATCTTCCGGAATGACACACTCAATAAGAACAGGCTTCTTTAAAGAAATTGCTGTTTTAATAGCATCCCCCACCTCTTCCTTTCTGGTAACTCGGATAGCTTCACAGCCAAGTCCTTTTGCCACCATGCAGAAGTCTACAAAATCATTTAATACAGTCTGTGAATAACGTTTTTCATAGAAAAGAGTCTGCCACTGTCTTACCATACCAAGCACATGGTTATTAATCACTACCTGAATAATCGGAATCTGATAACGGCTCGCAGTAGCCAGTTCATTCATATTCATACGGAAACAACCGTCACCTGCTATATTGATACAAATCTTATCGGGCTGACCCATTTTAGCACCGATACAAGCACCAAGACCATATCCCATGGTTCCTAAGCCGCCTGAGGATAAAAATGTTCTGGGCTCTGAATATTTATAGTACTGTGCCGCCCACATCTGATGCTGTCCCACATCCGTTGTGATAATCGCTTTTCCTTCTGTCAATCTATCAATTTCTTCCATTATATAAGGACAGGATAAAGCATCTTTATCATAGGTAAGCGGATATTTTTCTTTTAATTCTTTTATATATTTAATCCACTCGGAATGATTCTGCTTCGGGAGTTCCTTATTGATTTTCGTTAATATTTCTTTCAAATCACCAACGATATGGGCATCTGTGCGAATATTCTTGTTAATTTCCGCTGCATCAATATCGATATGTAAAATTTTGGCACCTTGCGCAAATTTAGCCGCATTACCAACAACACGGTCTGAGAATCTTGCACCGAGGGCAACTAAAAGGTCACAATCACTGACACCTAAATTGGATGTTTTGGTTCCGTGCATACCAATCATTCCCGTATATGCTTCACTGTGTCCGTCCATAACCCCTTTTCCCATTAAGGTATCACAAACAGGAGCGTCCAAAAGCTCTGCTAAGTCTCTTACTTCTTCTGCAGCACCTGAAATAACGGCACCGCCGCCCACATAAATGTAGGGTTTCTTAGACGCTTTCATAAGTTCAACTGCTATACTGATATCTTCCTGTGAATACTTACATGACATTTCCTTTTCTTTGGGGGTCGTCGGGTAATATTCGCATTTGTTGGCCGTTACGTCTTTGGTAATATCCACCAATACCGGACCCGGACGACCACTTTTTGCTATTTCAAAAGCCTTTCGCAATGTATCAGCTAATATATTTACATCTTTTACGATATATCCGTGCTTGGTAATCGGCATGGTAACACCGGCAATATCAACTTCCTGGAAGGAATCCTTTCCAAGCAAAGGTAAATTAACATTACAGGTAATAGCAACCATCGGAACAGAATCCATATAAGCTGTTGCAATTCCTGTTACAAGGTTCGTCGCACCCGGACCACTGGTTGCAAGACAAACACCTACTTTTCCGGTAGCACGTGCATAACCGTCTGCTGCATGCGCCGCCCCCTGTTCATGAGACGTTAAAATATGCTTAATTTCGTCACTGTGCTTGTATAAAGCATCATATACATTTAATATAGTTCCGCCGGGATAACCAAAAACGGTATCTACTTTCTGCTCTTTCAAACATTCTACAACAATTTCCGCACCTGTCAGCTGCATAAATATTTCCTCCGTTATGATTTCTTTCCGGGGATTTCTAAAACTGCCCCTCTGTTACCGCTGGTAACCATTTCTCTGTATCTCGCAAGATAACCGGATGTCACTTTCGGTTCTCTCGGCTGCCAATTTGCTTTTCTTTTTGCCATTTCCTCATCGGATACTTTTACATCAAGCTTCATTTCGGGAATATTGATGCTGATCATATCTCCTTCTTCAATGAACGCAATAGGTCCACCCACTGCTGCTTCCGGCGAAACATGTCCAATAGAAGCACCTCTGGAAGCTCCCGAAAAACGTCCGTCTGTAATAAGCGCTACACTTGAGCCAAGTCCCATACCGGCAATTGCTGAAGTAGGATTTAACATTTCACGCATACCGGGACCACCTTTAGGGCCCTCATAACGAATAACAACTACATCACCCGCCACAATTTTACCACCTTTTATTGCCTCAATAGCATCTTCTTCACATTCAAACACTCTTGCAGGGCCTTCATGCACCATCATTTCTTCTACGACTGCAGAACGTTTTACAACACTGCCATCAGGTGCCAAATTACCTTTAAGAACTGCCAGTCCGCCTGTTTTGGAATAGGGATTGTCAAGAGGTCTGATTACCTCAGGATCTTTATTTACTGCATTTGCAATACATTCACCAATCGTCTTTCCGCTTACCGTCATACATTCTGTATGAAGAAGCCCCAGCTCTGATAACTGTTTCATTACCGCATAAACACCGCCGGCTTCGTTCAAGTCTTCCATATAAGTAGGACCTGCCGGTGCCAAATGACAAAGGTTCGGTGTCTTTTCACTAATCTCATTTGCAAATGAAATATCAAAATCATAGCCAATTTCATGTGCAATAGCCGGAAGATGAAGCATGGAGTTCGTCGAACAGCCGAGTGCCATATCAACAGTAAGAGCATTTAAAACAGCCTCTTTTGTCATAATATCACGAGGACGGATATTCTTGCGATACAATTCCATAACAGCCATGCCGGCATGCTTTGCGAGCTTTATTCTTTCGGAATAAACTGCAGGAATTGTTCCGTTACCTCTAAGCCCCATACCAAGTGCCTCTGTTAAACAGTTCATGGAATTGGCTGTATACATGCCCGAACAGGAGCCACAGGTAGGACAAACTTTTTCTTCAAATTCACGAACTTCCTCTTCTGTCATAGAGCCGGCTGCATGAGCGCCAACCGCTTCAAACATAGACGACAGACTTCTCTTCTGCCCTTTTACATGACCTGCCAGCATAGGACCGCCGGATACAAATACAGTGGGTACATTGATTCTTGCCGCAGCCATCAGCAGTCCGGGAACATTTTTATCACAGTTAGGCACCATAACAAGGGCATCAAACTGGTGAGCAAGTGCCATGCACTCCGTAGAATCGGCAATCAAATCTCTTGTTACCAAAGAGTATTTCATACCTACATGTCCCATGGCAATACCGTCACATACAGCAATTGCAGGGAATACCACCGGTACACCACCGGCTTCTGCTACGCCCATCTTAACTGCATTAACGATTTTATCAAGATTCATATGTCCGGGTACAATTTCATTATAAGAGCTGACAATACCTACCATGGGCTTTTTCATCTCTTCCTCCGTAAATCCGAGGGCGTTAAATAAACTTCTGTGCGGTGCCTGTTGCATTCCCGCTTTTACATTATCACTTCTCATCTTGTTTTCTCCTTACTGTTTTATGTTTTTGCTATAAAGTACATAATGATCTGTTTCATAAATCGGTTCCATGTTTTCTTTAACAAATTCCCACGGAATCGTACTATAATAATGATAAAATTCCCATTCCATTTCCTGATAGTCCGGCACCAGCATTTTTTTGTCAAACAGCACATAATCCGTACCTTCTATCTGTGTATTTTCACAGGTAATATCATATAAAAATTTAAGCAGATACTGTTGATTGCAATCCGTTACGCAAAGATTTTCCGCGTCTTTCACATTGCCCTGTTCAAAGGCCATATGAATTTCATGTTCTTTACTCCCGTATTGGTCGCCATACCCGCAAAACCCAAAGCAATACACAGCCAGCACACATATAGCTGTCAGGAAACCGCCTTTCCATATGGATTTCTTTTTTTCATTTTTTATAAGCATTAATGTTTCCTGCATGATAAGTGTTATCAAAAAAGCCAGAAGCACACCACCATACATAAAAACCCTGTAATACGGCAAAGTACATTGAATTGTCAGGAAAACCGGTATACACACAATTCCCGTTATAACAAAAATCTTAAGCAATCTGCTTTTATCTTCTTTTCGCCTGTAAATGCTTCGCATTACAACAACGCTTCCCGGTAATATCAACACAAGCAACACCATTGCCAAGGACGAATAATAGTAATTCAGCAGATTTTGGATCCATTCATAAAAAGCACTGAAAAATCCTTTTCTCTCCACACTTTGAATATACGGTGTCGCAAGCATGTACTCTATTCCGGTCCCTATGCACTTAAAGGGTGCTTTTAAAATCACATCAATATGTCCCATTCCGAAATATTGTCCGCTTTCCTCCTTGACCAGTAAATTAGACCCGATGGCAAACCATATTAATGTGTACAAAAAAATCGTCATAACAGCAGCTGCCACTGATGTCAAAATCAATTTGATTAATTTGGCAAAGGAAGGCACTGAAAAAATCGTACTGTTTTCTTTCCCGGCTTCTGCAACAGCTCTCCATAAAAGGTAAATGCCGCCCGCAAAGCAAACAGAAAGTACCCAATAAATATTACTTATAATTGCATACAGGCCAAGAACTAAGGATAACCCGAAAATTACATAATACTTTTTCTTGCAGGGTACATCTTCGCCTATCCTGATTACACAATACATTGCCATCAAAAAGCAGGTCACTCCCAGCGTATATCCTCTCCCCTGCACAGACAGCTGATTTACCAGATTCATTGATATATACAATATTACTGTTCCCAAAGCAAGTCCCTTTGTAAGATATCTTCTTCCGATTACATAAAGAAGTATCAGATTAGCCAGGGAACATAAGTAACTTACCCCCCTAAGACCAATATATGGATTCCCCAGATAATCTAAAAATCCCGACAAAACGGAATACCCCACATGATTATTGGGAAGTGGCCAGTGAATTGCCGCGTAAACAGGACCTCTGCTGACAAAATAGTAATAAGTGTATAATTCGTCATACCATGGTGTCAACGCAAACATCCTATATCCGTAGTACACTGCCATTATCAGGAAAAGTATGCAAAATGCATTTTTTTCATAATCTTTTTGATTGGTAACTTTACCTAATTTCATCAGCTAATAAATCACCCATTTCTTTACACCCAACCTTTATGCAACCGTCTGACATAATATCTCCGGTACGATAGCCTTTCTTAAGTACCGTTTTCACTGCCCGTTCAATTACGTCCGCTTCTTTATCAAGATCAAAGGAATAACGAAGCATCATGGCAGCTGACAGAATCGTTGCAATGGGATTGGCAATATCTTTACCTGCAATGTCAGGCGCAGAGCCATGACTGGGTTCATACAAACCGAATTTACTATCATTTAAAGATGCACTTGCAAGCATGCCGATTGACCCTGTCACCATACTTGCTTCATCGGACAAAATGTCACCAAACATGTTTTCTGTCAAAATAACATCAAACTGAGCCGGATCTTTTACAAGTTGCATTGCACAGTTATCTACCAGCATATGCTCTAAAGTAACTTCAGGATAATCCTTTGCCACTTCTTCGACAACCTTTCTCCAAAGTCTGGAGGAATCAAGTACGTTTGCCTTATCCACACTTGTTACCTTTTTGCCACGTTTCATGGCAATATCAAATCCTTTAATTGCAATACGTCTGATTTCATTTTCATCATAAGTAAGCGTATCTACTGCTTTTTGCACGCCATTCTCCTCTGTTGTGTGACGCTCACCGAAATACAGCCCACCGGTCAATTCTCTCATGATGAGCATATCAAAACCGACCTTACTGATATCTTTGCGAAGCGGACATGCATCTGCAAGTTCATCAAATAAAACAGCCGGGCGTAAATTTGCAAAGAGATTTAATGCTTTGCGAATTTTCAAAAGCCCCGCTTCCGGTCTCTTTTCAGGAGGCAGTTTATACCAGGGTGAAGTTGTAGTATCGCCACCGATGGACCCCATCAGTACCGCATCTGCACTCTTTGCATCTGCAATTGCTTCATCGGTAAGCGGGATTCCATGCACATCGATAGATGCGCCCCCCATCAAAATATCCTTGTATGTAATTTCATGACCGTATACAGCCCCAACTTTATTTAAAATTTTTTTTGCTTCACTCACAATCTCGGGTCCGATACCATCTCCCGGGATGCATGCAATATTCATTTTCATTAGCTTTTTCTCCTTCACTAAACATCTCCCTGTACGGTAACAAAATAAGGCGCTGAATGCGCCTTATTTCCAACTTTTAACATTTATTCCGCATTTGCTTTTTCTACCTGGGCAATTGCAGTTTTCTGCATGGGAATACGGCAATTCTTGTTATTACCAAATTCTACAATGACTGTGTCATCCGTAATATCAATGACAATTCCGTAAAATCCGCTGCTTGTTAAAATACAATCACCAATTTCCAATGTAGATAACATTGCTGCCATCTTTTTTTGTTCCTTCTTTTGGGGTTTCATAATAAAGAAATACATAAACACCAAAATTGCTACGATATATACTACCATAACAATACCGCTACCGGCTGCTGCTTCCGCTTCTGCTGTTAATAATATACCCATTTTGGTTCCTCCTGAATAATGAAATGTTTTATCTAAACCAGCCTAAAAAATATAATACACAATCCTACTGTCAAAAACAAGCCTTTTCTTATTTTTGTTCCATTCCTTCAAGTTTCTTCTTTTTGTATGAAGCAAATTTCCCATTATCCAATGCATCTCTGATTTCTTCCATCATTGTGTTATAGAAATACAGGTTGTGCAATACGCACAAACGCATTCCTAACATTTCCTTGGCTTTGAGGAGATGTCTGATATATGCTCTTGAATATCGTCTGCAGGCAGGGCACTGGCACCCCGGCTCAATTGGGCGATCATCAAGTTCATACTTAGCATTAAATAAATTAATTTTACCGAAATTGGTATATAAATGACCATGCCTGCCATTTCTGGTTGGATATACACAGTCAAAGAAATCTACTCCTCTCTCTACGCCCTCCAAAATGTTGGCAGGCGTTCCCACGCCCATCAGATAAGTTGGCTTGTTCTTTGGCAAATATGGGATGGTTTCTTCCAAAATATAATACATTTCTTCATGGGACTCTCCTACAGCAAGTCCTCCTAAAGCATAACCGTCAAGTCCCATTTCCGAAATACGCTTTGCATGTTCTACTCTGATATCCTTATAAATGGCACCCTGATTAATTCCGAAAAGCAGCTGTTCCCTGTTGATGGTATCCTCCAAACTGTTCAATCTCGCCATTTCCTTTTTACATCTTTCAAGCCACCTTACAGTGCGTTCTACCGATGTCTGTACATAACTTCTGTCTGCTTTACTTGATGGACATTCATCAAATGCCATGGCAATCGTAGATGCTAAATTCGATTGAATCTGCATACTCTCTTCCGGTCCCATAAATATCTTTCTGCCATCAATATGGGAATTAAAATATACACCTTCTTCTTTGATTTTCCTCAAAGAAGCAAGTGAAAACACCTGAAATCCGCCGGAATCAGTGAGAATCGGTTTGTTCCATGACATAAATTTGTGCAGACCACCCAATTCTTTAATCAGTCCGTCCCCCGGTCTTACATGCAGATGATAAGTGTTTGACAGTTCCACCTGCGTTTTAATCTGTTCCAAATCTTCCGTAGACACAGCGCCCTTGATAGCGGCCACTGTTCCTACATTCATAAAAACAGGAGTTTGAATCACGCCATGTACCGTAGTTAATTCTCCACGTTTTGCTCTTCCTTCCTGCTTAATTACCTGATACATAAAATTTCCCTGCTACCTGTCCCTTTATAAATATTTATTCCAAAACTCTTCCAACGTAATACTGTTTCCCGTAATGACCTTTGCAGCCTCTTTTCCAACATATCTGAAATGCCATGGCTCATATTCAATTCCTGTAATATATTCTTTTCCTTTTGGATAACGCAAAATAAAACCGTACTCACAGCTATGTTCTGCAAGCCATCTGCCGGCGTCAGTACCTGCAAAGCCTTCATCCAATACCATATAATCATCTGAAACAATATCAATGGCAAGTCCTATTTGATGTTCGCTTGCTCCCGGAACGGTAACTGCCTGTGAAGAAATACTATATGCCTCCATATAAGACATTCCTTTTCCCATGTATGCTTCTATCTTACGGTTAAATAATACTTTCTGTCTGTTTAAATCACGATACGGCGAGCAAATTGCCAAAGTAACACCATCTTCTCCCGCAGCCTGCATCATTCCAAGCAAATCTTCCATGATACGTTCATCACACTGCATATTTCCCTTCAAAGTTTTGATATTTCCCAAAGTAAATGTGTAATTATCAGGAACCGGATGTTGTTTATTAATTAATACAAGTTTCCAATCATCTGCCGAAAAAGCCATCTGTTCATCGGCTTTCTCCGTCTCATCCCTGTCATCTTCTGCTGAAATATTGTTTTCTTCCAAAAATCCCCTGTTTTCTTCCAGAATATCCGTCAAAGAATATTTTTCTGCCTCTTCCACACCATGCAGTTCCGCATCGTCGTACCCTTCAAGCACATCATTATCATCCAGAACCTTCCATTCATCCAGTGTCGTTTCTTCATAAGTCATAAGCGTAATATCAGACTCTTCGGTTACCGGCACTTTATCTTCACTGTCCGTCCCGGACACAAATCCAATTTCCTCCTGAAAAACAGGATATGCAAAACTGTTACCGAGCATAAAACAAAGCAGAATAAAAATGGTACATGCAAAACGTTTGGTTCCTTTCCGAAAATAGTCGCATAAATTGCACAACAAAATACTGACTGCCAGTCCTATAATTGCAGGAATTCTAAGCAGTCCGTTTCTTTTTCCCATATTAATGAAAAAAGAGGTTGCCCTTTTTCTAAATGACCGTTTCATTTGTCCCTCACCTGTTTTGTCTTATGCCATTATATGTATCATATCACAAATCCCTTATTTGTGCATTATTTTTAAGAATTTTTATCATTTTATTGCCTGTTTTTTCTTTTTTCGCTATAATCAAGAAAAACAGAAATAATATATAAACAAGAAAGGAGCTGTAACTATGGCCGGTTCCACATTCGGCACTTTATTTAAAATTACTACCTGGGGTGAATCTCATGGAAAGGCACTCGGTGTTGTTATCGACGGTTGTCCCGCCGGTTTACCTTTATCAGAAGCAGATATCCAGATTTATCTTGACAGACGAAAACCCGGTCAAAGCAATATTACTACTCCACGTAAAGAAGAAGACCGGGTCGAAATTCTGTCAGGTGTTTTTGAAGGCCGCACCACCGGTGCCCCAATTTCACTGTTGATTCCCAACACCTCACAGAAATCTTCAGATTATAGTGAAATAGCCTCTTATTATCGTCCCGGGCACGCAGATTACACCTTTGACTCAAAATATGGTTTTAGAGATTACCGCGGTGGTGGACGTTCATCCGGTCGTGAAACCATTGGTCGTGTCGCTGCAGGTGCTATCGCTGCCAAAATCCTGAAAGAAATGAGTATCTCGGTAACAGCCTACACACTTTCCATCGGTCCGGTACATGCTGACATGTCGTGTTTTGACAAAGATGCCATTCTCACCACTGCCACATGCATGCCAGACCGTGATGCCGATGAAAGAGCAACTGCTTATCTAAAAGAATGTATGATGCAGAAAGATTCTTCCGGCGGTGTTGTGGAATGTATTGTCAGCGGACTCCCCTCAGGCATCGGTGAACCGGTATTCGAGAAACTGGACGCTGCCCTCGCAAAAGCCATTATGTCAATCGGTGCCGTAAAAGCAGTTGAAATCGGCGATGGTACTTCTGTCTCTTTTGCCTGTGGTTCCCAAAATAATGATGTCTTTGTTTCGGAAAATAATACCGTTACCAAAAAGACCAATCATGCCGGAGGTATTTTAGGCGGCATCAGTGATGGCTCTGATGTTATTTTACGTGCCCATTTCAAGCCCACTCCCTCTATTTTCAGCAGGCAGCAAACCATAAATACAAATGGTGAAAAAATTGAAATTGAAATCAATGGAAGACACGATCCTGTCATTGTTCCGAGAGCAGTTGTTGTTGTAGAAGCCATGACCGCTCTAACAATTCTTGATTTATGTATGATGAATATGAGTTCAAAGCTTTCATCCTTAACAAAATTCTATCAAAAATAAAAGCCGGCATTTGCCGGCTTTTATTTTTAAGCTTTATCATTCACCTTTTAATTTGTGAAAAATAATGCAATTTGGTCTGTCTACTTTTATTTCTTTTCCATTCATAACAATCGTTCCTTTTTTTAAATCAACATTGAAGAAAGTCATAGAATTTGACTCATGATTTAAAGACACAATATGTTTATTATCCGGAAACAATGCTGCATCTTTTGGATAATCTCCGCTGATTGGAAGGCAGAAAATCTTAGTCAGCAATCCACTCTCCTGATTAATCGAATATAGCGTCACACTATTATCGCCGGCATTGGAACTGCAAATATACTTAAAATCTTCCGAAAAATTCAATGCACTTGCAGCTGAACCTCCTGCATGATAGGTGTTCAGTGTAGAAATCGTCTGAATTTTTTCAAATACGGGATTATCATGACTGTCAACCGAATAATTATAAACATCAATATAATTCTTTAATTCATGCACGATATAAAGAAATTTACCGTTTTTTGAAAACTTAAGATGTCTGGGTGCTGATTCCTGCTCACTTCTTATAATATCTACCTGTCGGAGTTTTCCCGTTGCATGATTCAGTTCATATACAATCACATGATCCATACCAAGATCTGCTGCACACAGAAAACGGTTATCCCTTGTCATTTTCACGCAGTTAATATGCGGTCTGAAATTCCGTTCTGCTACACTTCCTAACCCTTTATGAAAAATTTCATCTGTAATCTCACCAATAGAACCGTCTTCATTTACTCTAAGCACCGTCACCTTTGCATCATGATAACCTGCCACAAAAAGAAATTTATCATCATAGTCTGTCGACAAATAACATCCTCTCATACCATTAATAGAAGCATGATTCAAAACTTCGAGACTTCCGTCACTTAAAATTTTATAGGATTCAACGCCAAAATCGGTAATGGAATACAGGAACTTCTGATTATGTGATACCGTTACATAAGACGAATTGGTAATTTCTACCTGATCTTTTTCCGTAAGTCTTCCGTTTTCTAAGTCAACATCATAAATACGAATTCCATAGCTGCTCTTATTTCCGGATGTATAAGCGGATACATACGCTACATATTTATCTTTTTTCATAGATTTTTATTTTCCTCCTCTGATTTGTCCATTACCGGTAATTGCATATTTGTAGGACGTAAGTTCCTTTAATCCCATAGGTCCTCTTGCATGAAGCTTTTGGGTACTGATACCAATTTCCGCACCAAAGCCAAATTCAAAACCATCCGTAAATCGGGTAGAGGCATTGACATAAACACATGCTGCATCCACTTCTCTCAAAAACTTCTCAGCGTTTTCCACACTTTCCGTAATAATCGCTTCTGAATGTTTCGTATTATACCTATTGATATGGGCAATAGCTTCATCAAGGGACGATACGGTTTTTATGGAAATGATATAATCAAGATACTCTGTGCCATAATCCGCTTCTGTTGCGGGAATACATTCGATTACCTGCTGCACCTGCCTGTCTCCACGGATTTCCACATTCCTTTCCTGTAATGCTTTGGAAAGACCGGGAAGTAGTTTATCCTTTATATTTTCATGAACTACCAATGATTCACAGGCATTACACACTCCGATTCTTTGCGTTTTAGCATTAAGAATAATAGGGACAGCTTTATTCAAATCAGCACTTTCGTCAATGTAAATGTGACAGTTTCCCGTTCCGGTCTCAATAACAGGAATTGTACTGTTTTCCACTACGCTGCGAATCAGCCCGGCTCCTCCTCTCGGAATGAGTACATCCACATATTCTTTAAGTCGCATAAATTCCTGCGTTACGCTTCTATCTGTTGCCTCAATGAGCTGGATGGCATCTTCTGCCACTCCTGCTTTTGCAAGTGCCTGTCTGATAACATCCGTAATGGCTTTATTAGAATAAAGTGCATCACTTCCCCCTTTTAAAATCACCGCATTTCCACTCTTAAAACAAAGGCCGAACGCATCAGCGGTTACATTAGGTCTTGATTCATAAATAATACCAATAACACCAAGCGGTACTCTTCTCTTTTCCACAACCAAACCATTAGGACGTTTAAACGTTTCCAATACTTCGCCAACAGGATCCGAAAGAGACACTACCTGTTTCAGCCCCTCTGCCATACCTTTAATTCTTTCTTCCGTTAAACGCAGTCGATCCAAAAGACCACTATTCATCCCCTTTTCTTCTCCCGCTTTCATATCCAGGCAGTTAGCTGTTATCAGTTGAGCTGTCTGTGCCACCAGGGCATCTGCTACTTTTTCAAGTGCAAGATTTTTCTCTGCTTCGGAAAGTTTCTGTAAGGAATATTTAGCTGCAACTGCCCTTTCCCCAAGTTCTGTCAGATTTGTCATTTTATTCTCGCTCCTTCATTCTTTACATCTGTTTTATTCTAAAGCTTTGATGATCTCTGATTCTGTTACTATCAGATCAAGTCTTCCATCATGTTCCTCTAAGGGAATACTCTTTGCAATCTGACAGTCAAAGGCAAGTCCTGCTTTTGTCATTTTCCACGATTTATGTATGAATCTGTCATAAAAACCTTTTCCATATCCAATTCTGCCAAGTTTTCTGTCAAACGCAGAACCCGGTACCAACAAAAGACACTTCTTTTGTTCCGTATGCATTTTATTTAACAATTTATTATTATCTGCCTGCGGTTCACGAATCTTCTGATAGCCCAATTCCATTTCATCAAGTGAATGAATTTCATAAAAAGAAATATCCATTCCTTCCACCTTTGGTGCATAAACAGTTTTACCGTTTTTTTCTTCAAGCAACTCTCTTACAAGTCCTGTAGTCATTACCTCAGAGCGGTAATCCATATACGCAAGCACAATTTCAGCTTCTTGAAAGCAGCTCTCTTTTTTCAAGTTTTCCCAAATTTTCCTACTTTTCTCTTTTCTTTCAGATTCCGTCATAGCATCTCTTCCGGAAAGATATTTTCTGCGAACGCTCTGTTTACTTACTATTTCCTCCATAAACCGCCTCCTTATTCTTTGGATAAACCTATTATCTGTTTTGCAATTTCTTCCGCAACTTTAATACCATCCATGGCAGCAGAAGTAATTCCTCCCGCATAACCGGCGCCTTCCCCGCAAGGGAAAATTCCTTTGACAGCCGATTGTAATCTCTTGTCTCTTATTATGCGTACCGGTGAGGAAGTTCTGCTTTCCACACCTTCCAACAATACATTTTCATCAGCAAAACCTCTTATCATCCTGCCGAATTGTTCCATACCTTCTACAAAAGCACGATTTAATTCCTTCGGAAGAATTTCATGAACACATGCCATACACCATTGTCCTTTTATGGATGGTAAAAAATCCTCTGCTTTTTTCAATATATGAATCATCTGTGGTATATCTGATACCATCTTATTATCATCTGATAACACCTCTTTTTTAAAATCCCCATACGTTTCTACAGGTATCTTCCCATTCCCGACAAGATACGCTCTTTCTTCTATTTTTCTTTGAAACTCAATTCCTGCGAGGGGATGGCTGCTGTCATAATCCTCCGGTGTTACAGATACTACAATGGCACTATTAGCATTTTTCCCGTCTCTTGCATGATAACTCATACCATTAACCGCCAATCTCCTTTCTTCCGAAGAAGCATTGACCACATAACCGCCCGGGCACATACAAAAGGAATATACTCCTCTTCCGTCACAGGATGATGCTGTCACTTTATATGATGCATTGCCCAGATTTTTCTGTGTTATACATCCATATTGGGATAAATTAATTACCTCCTGCTTATGTTCCACACGAAAACCTACTGCAAACGGCTTTGCCTCCATCTCTATTCCCATATCATACAACATCTGATAAGTATCTCTTGCACTATGTCCCGGTGCTAATACCACATACTCTGCGGGAAGTTTTTCCTGTCCATTGATAATTACCGTTTTCACACCATGATCGTCCGTCTCAAAGCCGGTCACTTTAGACTGAAAACGAATTTCTCCACCCCATGCCATAATCTGTTTTCGCATATTAACAATGACGGTTTTCAGTACATCTGTTCCAATATGCGGTTTGTAATCATAAAGAATCTCTTCTCCGGCTCCTTCTTTTACAAAAACAGATAATACCATTTCATTTCTTCCGTATTTGTCCTTTACCAGTGTATTTAATTTGCCATCAGAAAAAGTCCCTGCTCCACCTTCACCGAACTGCACATTAGATTCTGTCTTAAGATTTCCTGTCTGCCAGAATTCTTCCACATCATGGGTTCTTTCTTCTACATTTTTTCCTCTCTCTAACAAAATCGGCTTAAACCCGGCTTGTGCAAGCATATATCCGCAAAACAATCCGGCAGGTCCCATGCCGATAATTACAGGGCGTATATTACCTTCATAGCTTTTTACCGGAAAATGATATTCCTGTTTTTCATAAACAATCACCTGTTTTTTATTGCAATGCTTATAAATCTCTTTTTCATTTTTTATATAAACATCCAATATATAATTAAAATACAGTTCCGGTTTTTTTCTGGCATCTACAGAACGACGTACCACCTTAATTTGTGGCTTTACGCCCGTCCGTAACAGCTTCTGCACTTTTATTACCAGTTGTTCCGGTGTATGTTGTACCGGTAGTTTTAACTGATTAATTCTCAGCATTATAATCCTCTTTCTGCATCTTTAGGTGCTTATCCCTTGTAAAATTTACCGACTGCATTTTTTCCTGCAATATATCCGCTTGTCCATGCCCACTGCAAATTGTAACCGCCGCATTTTCCGTCTACATCAATCATTTCACCTGCAAAATAAAGTCCTTTACATTTTAATGATTCCATATTTGTACTAATTTCGGAAAAATTAATGCCACCTGCACAAATTTGTGCATTCTCCATTGAATTTACGGTCACAATATGTACCTTAAGTTGTCGATACATCATCATAAAATCTTTCATTTTTGAAAAACCGATGTCTGAAACTAAATCCCCCGGTTTATATCCTGCTTTCTTTATAAGTGCCTGATTAATTTTTTTATTCACTGTGCCAAGCAGAAATTCTTCAAGTGTTAATTCTTTATAAGTCTCATAACGGATATTTACCCATTGTTCATATGTGTTTTTATCCATATCCGGGTAGAAATTTATGCTTGCTTCAACATACTTACCCGCTTCTGTTGCATATGCCGCTTCTCTGCTGAATTGAAAAACAGGTATTCCCGAAAGTCCATAATCCGTAAATTGTAATTCTCCCTGTTCTTCTACTATTTTTTCATGATTTACAAGAAGTTGAATCTGTGCCTTACATCTCACACCTGCTACTGTCTTAAAATAAGTTTCATCTGTTCTAAGCTGCACCAGTCCCGGCACCACTTTATGAATCGTATGTCCCAAACTCTTTGCTATAGAAAAGCCTGTCATTCCTTCTTTTTTTCTTAAAGACGCCGGTCCTCCGCAGGCAATAATTAATTTATCAAATTCCCATTTTCTCCCGTTTGCTTTTATCAGGAAAGAATACTTATCCTTCCGGCAAATTACAGAAGTAACTTCACACTCAGTTTCTACCTGAATTTCCCTTTCCATCAGCATTTTTCTGAAAACATCAAGCACAGTGGAAGCCTGCTGCGAATAGGGATAAAGATATCCGTTTTTATTACATACCAGCATTCCATTTTTTTCAAAAAATTTGCACGTATCCGTAACAGAAAATACGTTAAAAATCCTTTGAAGCTTATTTTTATCGTCGCAGTAATACTTATCCATATGAAATTCCATATTACTGATATTGCACTTACCGTTTCCGGTAGCAAGGATTTTTTTCCCAACCCTGTCGTTCTTTTCAAACAAAGTAACCCTGGCGCCATAATCTGCCGCAGTTATCGCCGCCATCATACCGGAAGCCCCCGCTCCGATAATTCCTATTTTCATATATTCCCTCATCTGTCCATTTTTTTAACTTGAATAAGACTCCAAAAAATTATATAATTCGTTTTCATTTTCAATATATTTCATATGAATCACTTCTTCCTGAAGTTTTCCGGGTAAATCTTCTGTTTTTATACCTGTATTCATATATCTGTATTTCATGCTTTTATCATATACTACCACATTATGATTTTCATTAATCAAATAAAAACCACTCGTTTGTTTTTCATAATTTTTTTTAACCACAACTTTTTCCGGAGAAAAGGTCAAAAGTTCAATACTAAAAAAACCCATCTCCAAATCATTAAGTGACGGACTTGTGTTATATTCTTTTAATACTTCTTCTAATTCCTGTCTGTTTAATCCAATATATTTATCAGGCGTCACTTCCTGTTCTTCTTTGACTGTATCATTTACCATATCATAAGCTATGACATAATAGCCGGTATCTGCCGAGATTACGGGTTTTGAAAGTACTGCCGTCTCCGCTACGGACTCTTTTTCAGTCGTACCGTTTTGCGCGATTTCTCTCTCCTCATATGTCCTTATTTCTCCCGGATAAAAGAAATCCTGTATTATTTTATTTGTCGCAAAACCAATCCCGAACATAGTCATCGGATAAATAAAAAACAAGCTGATACGTCTTACAAATTTCATAATATAATTACCTTTACCGTTTTTTATAAACAGTATCAGCAAAAATTCAAAAAATATACGCTAGATCAAATGCAGGGTCTTTCCAATTCTTATCAGCATTCTTCCTAAAAACATATTTCCCAGTTCTTTCTCATTTACTCCTCTTATTGCCAACAATAAAATCACATATGTCATAATTCCTACCGGCAGGCATAAAATCATTGATATCGCATCTCCTACCAGTGAAGTAAACGCTTTATTTAGCAGCATAACAATTACTCCGGCAATTCCCGCAGATATAACAGGAAATGCCACACTTCGAATCCATTCCTGCGAATATTGAAAAGTTCCGGACACAATTAAAAATCCGGCAACCGCCAATATTGCATAAAATACTATATTCCCTATTACTAAAGCCATTATGCCGACCTGCCTATTTTTAAGAAGAACACCTGCCAGTACACAATAAATCACAAGCGAAGCACTCCCGTAGCATATCAGGTATTTTATCTTACGAAGTCTAATCATCATATGTGAAAACAACATGGCTAAAACATAAAATACAATTCCAACACTTCCGCACATAATCCATTCTGCTACATCACCATTATTTCCCTGAAACAATACCATCAAAAGATTATCTGAAAGTACAGCTGTAAAAACCGCACAAGGTACAGTCCAGATTACGGTCTGATGCAATAAACTCTTCAGATTTTCCTTCGCCATGCGATAGTCCTCTCTGTCATATCTGTAAACAATTTTTCGTACTGCTCCCACTCCCGCAGCAGAAAACAGTACACCTATTGTATAAATAACAACCATATATTTTCCATAGTATTTTCCAAGTAAAACTGCTGCATTACTTTTTGCAGACAACCTGATAAACAGAAATCCTCCTACAAATGGCAGACAATGAAACATCATTCCAAACGCACCCTGACTAAGCATCGTTCTAAAAAGTATATATGCGATATGTGTACCTTGTTCCTGATATCTTTGTACATCCTGACTTTCCTGTTTTTTTACACTCTCACGATAAATAAAAAACAGCACAAGCATGTGAAGAAAGCAAAACACTGAAGCAGCCAAAATACCAACACAAGCCCCCATAGCACCATACACTGCCGAATAACTGTCATTTAAAAGCAGATTTGATACTTTTTCTCCATAGTCACGAAACAGTCCGGCTCCTGCAAGTCCTCCGGCTATCATTACAACCGTCTCTAATATTTTAGAATGAATTGCCGGTATCTTTGTTCCTTTCCCTTGAAAAAAGCCTTTAAAGGCACCGGACATAATATAAAAGAAAACAGCAGGTGCCATCATATTTATGGCAAGAGTGCAAAGAGGCATTCCAATAACTTTTTCTGCCAAAAAGCTTCCCAAAACGGAAAGTCCCAGACTAAGCATCGCTCCTGTAATACCAGCTATGATAATTGCTTCACGAAGTACTCTTCCGGCATTTTTATACTGTTCTCTTTTAACACGATACCGTACAAGAGAAGCTGTTGCTTCCGTTAATCCATAAGAGAAAAAATAACCTATGATAACATATAATTCATATACAATGCCAAAGTAACCTACCCCTTCCTCACCAATAAGATGAATAAGCGGTATCCTGAAAATCAGGCTTAAAACATATGTCACCATTCCGACAAACACATAGCCGTCTTTCCTGGTAGTTTTTCTCTCTTTTATTCTTCTCTCCTGTTTTTCCATATATACTCCCGTTATCCTATGTTTATCCGAATCACTTAACAATCACGTTTGATGCCAAGCCTGCTTAATACTTCTTCCTGCTTTTTTTCCATAACCACCGCATCCTCCGGCTCTATATGGTCATAGCCGCACAAATGCAGTAAACTATGTGTTACCAAAAAAGCTAATTCTCTCTTTTGCGAGTGTCCAAACTCTGCCGCCTGTTTTCTTACTCTGTCTGCTGAAATAATAATATCACCCAAAATCAGTTCACCCGTTTCCGGTTCGAAATAATCAGCCTCTTTATTCTCTACTATGGAAAAATCAGCCTCTTTTTCATAATCTATCATGGGAAAAGAAAGGACATCCGTAGGCTCATTCTTATTTCTGTATTCTCTGTTATATTCCCTAATTCCTTCATCATCTGTAAGCAGCAGGTTTACCTGCGCTTCATAAGGACATTTTTCATTTTCAAGCACATCAACCATTACCTTCTCAAGAATTTCCTTAATATCAAATTCAAAGCATGCGTTAACTGCATTCTCAACGTAAGAAGTCATAGTACAACTTTTCCTCCAAAAGTATTTTTTTCATTTCTTCAAGTTCACCAAACGAAATTTGACTGTAATTAAACAGTCCGCTTTCCTCTTTTTTCTTAAATATAGCTGATATCAGTTTTTCGTAATCAATGTGTACCTCAGGATCTTTTAAAAGCAGATATTTTATGGAAGAAATCACAGTATCAGATATCAAAAGTGTCACCGTTTCTTTCAATATAATTTTTTCATCTCTGTCTAAATATTCCTTTAATATTCTCCTTACCGGTTCCGGATAGCAGTATTCTTCCAAAACCTCATCGGTATTTTCCCAGTTACTCTCCCCTTTTAATATACCAATTTTATGATAATATCCCCCCGCCTTGGCTATTGCATCATCAAATTGAAGTCTTTTGGCAATACGGTCACATAAATATGCTGTGTGAATAGCATGATAATATTCTTCTTTAGAGTGTTCTTTTAATTTTACCAGAAGCGGACATTCCGGATCATTGATATCCGTATATAAATCTCTTGTCTTATAAATAATGGTATAACTAAAATATTTAAGTATAATTAATAGCAAAAACAGGCACGCAACTATATTTCCCACGGGCACAATCAGCATATGTATATGCAAAGATTCATTTACTACAAGTACCTCCATAATACATAAGCCTAAAAACTGCATAAGCAGTGAAATCAGTAATGGTAAACCTACCTTAAAGCTTTCGTTCAGGGAAGAAAAAAGTACAATACCTACCATTCCTCCCACAAAATAAATGATAAAAAGAGAGACCGACTCACCGGCAGACAGCATGGTAGTTATCATAAGCAGACAGCTTCCGGCACACATACCGACCAGGCGATTGGAAAACAGCATGAAACTTATATAAATTACCGGATAGGGCCATCCGCTTTGAGGCAGCATAGGCAGTAACACACTTGCAATCAAAAACAAAAAATACAAAATCACAAAACGGCTGAAATTATCTTCCTCCTCAAACAAAAAGAGCTTCTGTCCTCTGCTTGTTTCAATTACAATTAAAACGCAACCCGTCACCACCACTGTCAAAAGCACTATTCTTACCGTTTCATATATTGTTTCTCCATACAAAAAAGAAGCAATTCCACTAAGAAAAACTGTTCCTATAAAAATTGCGATTTCCTGTAAGCGGTCTAAACGATTATTTTTTTCCATAAGTCACTTTTCCGTTTCTTCGTTTCATCACATTATTATCTTTTGCTTCATAAATCTCATAAGCTTTGACAATTTTTTGTACAAGCGGATGCCTTACAACATCTTTGCTCGTCATTTTGCAAAAAACGATTCCTTCTATGTTGTGTAGCACTTTCTGTGCAATATCAAGTCCTGACTGCACACCTTGTGCCAAATCCTTCTGAGAAGCATCGCCGGTTATAATTACTTTTGAGCCAAAACCTATTCTTGTTAAAAACATTTTCATCTGTGCCGGAGTTGTATTCTGTGCTTCATCCAATATAATATATGCATTGTCCAAGGTCCTCCCTCGCATATAGGCAAGTGGTGCCACTTCAATTAATCCTTTTTCCATATTTTTAAGGAAGGTTTCCGCGCCCATAATCTGATACAGGGCATCATATAACGGTCTTAAGTAAGGATCCACCTTGCTTTGTAAGTCTCCCGGTAAGAAACCGAGCTTTTCTCCCGCTTCAATCGCAGGTCTCGTCAAAATAATTCTCTCCACTTCCTGATTTTTAAATGCTGTGATTGCCATAGCCATAGCCAGATACGTTTTACCTGTACCGGCAGGACCTAAACCAAACACAACCATGTTATTACGGATGGCTTCAATATATTGTTTCTGACCCATAGTTTTAGGCTTTATCGGTTTGCCCGCAACAGTATGGCAAATACAATCTTTATCTATTTCAAGTAATACTTCGTCATTTTCTTCCATATTCATTGTTATTGCGTAATCCACATTCTGCTCCTCAATCGCATTTCCTCTTATCGACAATTCTGTCAGTTCTTCTAATAAGGAAATCACTCTTTTTACGACATCACGCCTGCCGGTAACCCTGACACTTCCGTCCCTGTCAACAATCGATACCGGAAACTCCCTTTCAATTTTTTTAACATTAATATCAAATGGCCCGAATACATTTTGTATATGTGCCGCTGGCACCTGTATTTCCCATGAAATTTCTTCCATTCATTCCCCCTGTTTCTATTGTACCGTCAATTCTTCTTCATCCTCTATACTGTTTTCTTTTTCCGACGCAATTACCTTTTGCAGTGTATCTGCTCTCTTTGCAATGGTAAAATCAGCCTTCATGCTCCAAATACCATTACATTTATTTATTGTAACATTTTTTTCTATAATTTGTACCCCTTTTTCCTCTAAAGTTTGTATTAATTTTTGAACTTTATATTCAAATTTTTCCTTTATCTCTTCTTTACTGTAAATCCCATCACTTTTGATATATTCTCTTGTTGTTTCGGAACCATAATATATAGGCATTGGATATCCGTCAAACAAGAATAACTGTCCCGTTTCATTTGTTATATCATACCTTTCATAATGCAAATCAAAAACAGGACGTCTGATATAGAAACGACCAACAGATAAAAATCTTCTCTTTTTTTCTCTCCCGGTATATACCTTTTTTTCATAATTCTCATTTATCTTATCTGTCACCGTCAGCTTACTTTCTATAACAACATCTGCATCTGCTGCACAATATTGATATCTTTTAATGGTCGTATCCTCTTGGTAAATAGGAATACTCCCTTCCACCAAAACATCACCCCTTCGGACTTTGCTTCCTACACTTACCTTAGGTATTCCACTCCTTGTAACCATATACGTTATGATACCGTCTGCATCCGCTATGAGATTATAAAAAGCCTCTTTCTGCGTGTTCTGTTCACTTTTTTTATTCTGAATCAAATCATTTTCTTTTATTTGTATTATAAGATTATTCCCCTCTATTTGTACAGAAGTCCATGTTACAATATCATATTCATTTCGTATTGCCTTTTCCAACCCTGCTATGTCAACCTGATTCTTTTTAATTCCTGATTCAATTCCGTTCTCTGCAAGAAAATCCAAAAACATTTCATCCGTTATATAGTAATTTCCTTTTATTTCCACATGTAAAACAAAACTTTCCATCCAAAACAAAAATAAAAAGCTTCCTAAAAGTCCTATCACAAAGATTTTACGTTTTTTCATCTTTTGCGAAAAAAAAGGCAGTCCACAACGCTTTGTTATGGCCACCCTTGTTCCGGTCTTTGCTGTTATGGATTTAAGACACCAAAAGCCTTTTAAAGTAATACACATCGTGTAATAATTACCATGATTTTCTATATTCCAAAGAAGAATATTATGATTGCCGCAAAGATTTATAAAACGTTCTGTCGAAAATCCCCATACCTTGATACACAGATATCCCTTACAAAATTGAATCACCTGTAACATTTGCCACCTCTTATCATAAAATTTTACAGATAACGTAAACTTCCAATCCTGCCGCTTATTTTCATATCCTCATTGGTGTAATAAACAATGTTCAGGCTTTTTCCTGTCAGTTCAATTCTGCAGTTTTTCCCTTGTAATAAAATCTTCTCATCTGTATATTCTAAAATTCCTTTATAATTTTCCACAAACACCTCTGTATTACCTGTAATGGTAACAATAGAAGCACCTAGCAGTGAATCCTTCGGAAGCTTAAGCGATTCCACCACCAACTCTTTTCCTTTATATAATTTTGCGCCGGGACTGTTTTTCACTTTTCTTATCATATTCTACTATATGACCAAAAGACATATCCTATGCTTAATTTAATATTCCCAAAACAACAGGACCCTCTTCTCTTTTTTCATTACCAATTTCAAATGCCTTAAGCAGCCTTGCCACACAGGCCTCTTTTTTCATTTCATCATTATAATGAATATCGGCAATTTTTTCTCCTTTTTCAACATAATCGCCAACTTTCCTGCACAACACAATACCTACCGACAAATCAATAACGCTTTCTTTGGTTTCCCGTCCCCCACCTAACAGTAACGAACAGATTCCCACTTCATCACATACTATCCTGCGGATATATCCACTTTTCGGAGCAGTCACTCCGCAACACATTTTGGCCCGTGGCAAAAGTTCGGGTGCATATACCATATTGGCATTCCCCCCCTGTGCTCTCACAAATTCCGCAAGTTTATCAAGTGCACTACCGTCCCTGATGACTCTTTTAAGCATTGCTTTTGCCTGTTCTTGATCACATGTTACCCCTCCTGCCTGAAGCATACAACACCCAAGAGTTATACAAAGCTCGGTAAAATCCTCCGGTCCTTCCCCTTTCAGTGTGGCAATTGCCTCCTTTACCTCAAGTGCATTTCCGATTGCGTTTCCCAGTGGCTGATCCATATCGGAAATCACCGCCATCATTTGTCTTCCCGCATTTTTACCAATCGTCAACATTTCCTTTGCCAGTGCAAAAGCATCTTCTCTGTTCCTCATAAAAGCACCGCTTCCCATCTTAACATCAAGAACAATTGCATCGGCACCTGACGCCAGTTTTTTACTCATAATAGAAGATGCTATCAGCGACATATTATCTACAGTCGCCGTCACATCACGCAATGCGTACAGCATTTTGTCTGCAGGAGCTAAATTTTTCGTCTGCCCCATAATGGAAATCCCAATTTCATTAACATTCTTAATAAACTTATCGGGTTCTATTTCTGTGTGAAACCCCTCAAAGCTTTCAAGCTTATCAATAGTTCCTCCTGTATGGCCTAATCCTCTCCCACTCATTTTAGCAATTTTAATGCCACAGGCAGCCACCATGGGAGCAAGTGCCAGGGATGTTTTATCCCCCACACCCCCTGTACTGTGCTTATCAACTTTAACACCTTTGATTTCAGACAAATCAAGCATATCTCCGCTCTCTGCCATAGCCATGGTCAGATGAAGTGTTTCCGCTTCATTCATACCGCGGAAATAAATTGCCATCATCATGGCGGACATCTGATAATCCGGAATTTCTCCCCTTATATAACCGATTATCATAAAAGAAATTTCCTGTTCTGTCAGTATGCCGCCATTTCTCTTTTTCATAATCAAATCATACATTCTCATAATCAGTGTCTCCTTACGTCAAACAACAAGCTTTATTTATGATAGGGTTCTCCCATGATAATACGATAGCTTCTGTAAATCTGCTCCAGCAAAATGACTCGCATCAGTTGATGCGGAAAAGTCATATTGGAAAAACTGATAGCTTTATC
Organism: uncultured Lachnospiraceae bacterium; assembly: GCA_964458255.1. Lineage (GTDB taxonomy): Bacteria > Bacillota > Clostridia > Lachnospirales > Lachnospiraceae > Suilimivivens. Next base: position 47,641 of record CAYWHY010000007.1, read on the forward strand.
TGCTGCTTTTGATACGCTTTGATGAAGTCCCAGGGAACCGCCAATAATAAACTGTATATGGCTCTTTCCCTGAACGGCAAGTATATCCATCTGCTTTGCAAATGACACGGAATCCGGATTATCACCATCAATTTCCAAAGAATATACATAAGCATCTTCCTTAATATATTTAAGGATACGGGATGCTTCTTTTTCCTTTATCTGTTCTGCCAATGCCTTACCCGCATTCTCAGGTGTCTTTTCATCCGGTACTTCAATAATTTCCAGTTTGCAATACTTTGACAAACGTTTTTCATATTCACTGATGGCATCCCTGAAATATTTTTCTTTTATCTTTCCTACACAGATAATTGAAATTCTCATGCCCGTCCATCCTCAAAAATAAACGGATAAACTTCATCCATCAACCTGTCTAAGTATCTTTCATCCAAATTCATAAACTGCTTATTTACCAGTTTCTTCATTTCTTCCAAACGTTGAAAATATTTGACTTCTTCCGTCATTTCATCATCAAAGGATAGGGCTTCATCGACACCAGCTTTTGTCAGATTATCCAAACACCATTTTCTAATCTGCTCTGTCAGATTATTTTCTTTCTGTGCTTTTCCGGACAGAACCTTAAAATTACGCAGCGATACGACACCCATAATAAAAAATAAAACAAATAAGGTTCCCATAACACCGGAAATCAGATATTTATTTACTCCGCCCATACGGACAGGTAACAAATCGAAAAAGAACAAAACCATTAACACAAGCCCTATTCCGCCGGTTAATAAAAGTGCTGCTGCTGAAGAGCGGTTTTCTTCTGCCATTTCCTCATTGTTAATGTATCTGCCATGATAAACAGGCTTTTCTTTCTCAATCTGTTCTTGCAGTTCACATCCGCAATCCGGACATATTATCATTTTTTTTTCAAACTCGCATTTGCAATTTGGACACCATGCCATTCCCCCACCTCCTATTACTATTATTTTACTACTCTTTCGTAACATGTGCTACTAATTTTTATATTTTGAAATCAGACAGGAAACACCTATATTCTTATTTTTACTTGGATGCAGCCAAATATAGTTATCTTCATTTCTGTCTTCCACATGTACCGGTCTTCTTCCTGCGGCATCCACGTTTTCACTCAGATATATCCATGTGCCTTCTTTAGCCTCCGCATACCACTCTAAAATCTCTCCATCAGCATAAATATTGGTAATATAAAATTCTCCGTCTATCAATCCGTCCTTATAACTTCCTATAAGATTTGCATCATATCCGTCATTCTCTTTTAAAAGCTCCATATTATAATCATAATGCTCCGCTCCTTCTCCATTCGGCAGGTCATTGTGCCATGAACCGGTATATTGATGATATATATGCAAATCTGTTACGCTTGGTGTTTCATGAACATGATAATGCATCCACGTTCCTTTTCCGTTTCTCAAACCATTGGCCCATTCACCATAATAATACTGGTTATCGGCATAAACAGCTATTCCCTTTCCATGGGCTAAGCCGTCAGCATTTTTTTCACCATAATAATAACACTCCTTAGTTTCCTTGAGACTAAAGCTCATTGCTTTGAAATGATCCAGATTTGCCAGGTCATCCAGTGCTTTTTGATTGGCATCATCCCAGTAGGTCATCATTTCCTTTAACTGTGCTTCTTTATCATAGGCTATTTTGCTGTAATCCTTTTTCCCGGCTTCCATAATCTCCTGATACGGAGTAGGAGTGACCTTGGCAACCGTCTCGGCTATGGGAGTTGCTTTGGTACTTTCCTTCGGTTTCGTATTACTTTCCGGCAAATCAGCAACTATTTCTTCAGCATCTTTCTCTCCCGTAAGATGCTGATCGGCATATTCTTTTATACTTTCCTGTAGTTCTTCATTATCTTTATCCTGCTGTCCACTCTTTAAACTGTTTACCAGCATTGTTATGACCAGAATAATAATAATCAGTACAAAAGGAATAACCGCTACCAATATTTTCGCTTTTTCATCCCGTTCATCATCAAAATCAAAATCATAATTTTTTTTCATAATCGTCTCCGTTTATTTTATAATCTTCTTTCGGGAAACATCCCAACAATGACTCTATTATAAAACATTTATTTAAATTCTCTGTATATAAA
>CAYWHY010000008.1:0-20798 GCA_964458255.1 uncultured Lachnospiraceae bacterium
CCGTGGGCGTTGCTGTCGGCTTGGCCGTTGCTGTTGCCGTTGGCTTAACCGTGGGCGTTGCTGTCGGCTCGACCGTGGGCGTTGCTGTCGGCTCGACCGTGGGCGTTGCTGTCGGCTTGACAACGGTCCCCGGTACGGGGCATGCCTCTGCCGGCATATTGTTATAAACCGGAATTTTAAATACAAATGGATTTTCCAATGCCCCGGCGTTCGCATATGCCTGCTTGATTTTGGGTGCTTCCGTATAAGGTGCTCTGATATTTTGCATGTACTGATGCGTATATAAACTATAATATCTTCCATCCACATTAAATTTCTGCAGATATACGGTATCCTGTCCTTTTAATATATAATTGGCAGCCAGTACGCTTGCACCGCCTTTTAATGCTTTATATCTTGTGTCCCAATCCCTGTTTTTGGCATAAGTTAAGCCTGTGACAATAACTTCCCTGACTGTCTTTCCTGAGGCACCTACATTGAAATAATTATAATATCCCTCATAATCTTCATATTCTCCCGAAATCAGAGGCGATGTTCCTTTGCCCTGTTCCTGGTAAACACGGCTGGCTAAATGAAAAGGGCTCACTCCCAATGCGGCACCAATTTCATAAAATGCTTTCGCATAAGTCATCTCTTCATTCGGTATATTACCGGACATAAAAGTTCCGTTTAAAATATTTTGCACCGCATCTTTTGTATGATAGGAGTGGTTAAATGTCAATTGTTCAAACTGAAAAACTCTTGTTTCATCCAAGAAATTCCTGGGATCCATATAGTAAGCAATCGCTTCTCCCGAAGCATAATACCAGCCTTCACTATATTTTTCCCCCTTATAAGCTTCTTTCATGGAATCGCTTATCAGACTTCTATCCTTATAGCTCTCTCCTTTGACTGCTTTCTGCCAATCAATACCGGTACTCTGCTTTACAAAAACCCAATTAGGATGTTGCCTTTTTATTGCCATCAATTTACCCTGATATGACTCCGGGAACTGTTCTACATCTGCATAGGCCAACGAAAATGGGGCAAGCTTTGCTGTATACAAAGAAAGCTTTTCTTCTTCCCATGCTCTGAATACTTCATTAGAATAAGCAAGATAATCCCTCTTTATATACCCCGTATAAGTTTCATCACCATCCAAACCTTCTACCTTATACCAAACAGTTCTTCCCGCATCTAATGACATGCCTTTTATTTTTACGGTAGTACCTGTTAAAACAGAAACTACCGTATCACTCTCTGAATCTGCTTCTTCCTTTAAATCATATCTTTCACACAGATATACAAGTGCAAAGACGGTTTCCTTTTCTAATAATTCATTCAGAGATTCCTTTGCTGCTTCTATGTACAGGCGTTCTTCCTCTGTCACTGCAAGAGGAACCATAACCTGCATATAGGGAACATCCGCATCATCAGAAAGCACATACTTTTCCTCATCCCATTGAGGCATAAACTCATAGAAATCATAATCCGTCTCTTCGTAGTCATCCGTACATTCCCACATAACCGGAATATCCGTCGTCTCTTCTCCGTCAAGCTCTACGGTCAAACATGTGGGGAACTTTTTTTGTAATTCCGGCAAGGGAATCTTGCCCTTAAGCTCCAAATAATTATCCTCTAATTCTTTAAATTCGGTAATGACATATTCGTCCTTCTCCTCATTTTCTGAATTCTCCCTATATTGCTCTTGCGTTTTTTGCGTAGCAAAAGCAGACATACTGTTACAAAACAGGACGCCTGCCATGCATATACATGTCAATGTTAACCTTTTCTTTTTCATCTGTAATTCCTCTGTTTTTCAGCAGTTTTTACATATGTCGTTATCTCCACTTTACTATAACAAAATAATTATGTCAACTAATTGACACTTTCTATTTTTTCGCGCATACCAAGTAATATCTTTTTTTCCATCCTGCTTACCTGAACCTGACTGATTCCAAGTATTTTTGCCACTTCTGTCTGTGTTTTTTCCTGATAATATCGCATAATAATCAGTTGCTGTTCTTTATCCGCAAGCCCCTGCAACAGCTGACTGACTACCATGTGATTCAACAGCTTTTCCTGCTCATTTTTACTTTCATCCGCAAGTTGGTCCACCATACAAATCTCACTGCCATCATTCTGATACACGGACCGGTAAATGGACTCAACCGGCACATTTGCTTCCATGGAGAGCACTACTTCTTCTACGGATAACGCCGCCTCATTTGCCACTTCTTCGATAGAAGGTTCTTTTCCCAACTCTTTACTCAACTTTTCTCTTGCACATTTTGCCCTGATGCCGTTTTCTTTTAACGTTCTTGACACCTTAATCATACCATCATCCCTTATAAAACGCTTGATTTCTCCGGTTATCAGCGGAACCGCATAGGTCGAAAATTTCACATCAAATGCCATATTAAATTTATCTACGGCTTTCATAAGTCCAATTACACCTATTTGAAATAAATCCTCTGTTTCATAACCTCTTCCCGAAAATCTTTTTACAATATGATGAACCAGTCCCAAATTCTGTTCTATCAGTACTTCTCTTGCTTCCCTTTCTCCTGACTGTGCACGTCTGATTAGTACCGTAGTTTCCGTCATATGCTACTCCTCTTGTCGTATCCATGACGTTATACCCAGTTTCTTTTTCATCAGTACAGTAGTTCCAAGCCCCGGCTCTGAAATCACTTCCAAATCGTCCATAAATGCCTCCATAAAAGCAAACCCCATGCCTGAGCGGTCCATTTCCGGTTTCGTTGTAAACAAAGGTTCCATAGCCTGATCAATATTTTCAATTCCTTTCCCTTCATCCATAATTTCTACATGGAGCACATCATTTATCAACAGACAGTGCACAGTAACCTTATTTTCACGCCCTTCCGTTTCCGACTCTTCTAAGCCATCATACCCGTGAATGATGGCATTGGTCACTGCTTCCGACACTGCTGTTTTGATATCAGAAATCTCCTCTATCGTCGGATTTAACGGTGTCACAAATGCTGCCACTGCAACTCTCGCAAAAGCTTCGTTTTCAGAAACCGCATCAAATTCCAGCTTCATTTCATTTCTCATTTCTCTTTTATTACCCGTCATTTCCTGTATCTTTTTTTCTGTTTCCATCTTATAATCTTTCCTTTCTCTCATTCCATAATCTCAATCACTTTATGTAAACCACAAATCATCAAAGTCCGCTTAATTCTGGCATCTGCATTGATTGCAAATACTTTTCCTCCAAAATAAGATATTTTTTTGTATCTTCCCAAAATGATTCCTATTCCGGAACTATCCATGAATTTGGTGTCTTCAAAATCAAACACCACATTTCCCACTCCTTCCTTCATAATATACTGATCCGCCTTTTTGCTGATGAGAGATGACCTGTGATGATCTATCTCCTCCGGCATTTTTACCATCAGGTAATTGTCGATTACTTTAAACTCTTCTTCCATACTGTTTCCTTTCTGCTTAATAATTTCCTATCATGCAAAAAGAGAACATGTTTCCATGTTCTCTTTTGTATATCTTTGTTTAGTTTTGATTGTTTATTTCTGCCAAAGCTGTTTCTGCACTTCTTGCTCTCTCCGTATCCGGGAAATCATCCATTACCTGTGCATATATTTCTTTCGCTTTATCATCATTCCCGACTCTTCTGTAAGAATTGCCCAAATAAAACAGTGCATCTACATTTGTCACGTCATATCTGCATGCCCGCTCCAAATTAGGAATGGCAGCTTCATAATCATCATTCCGATAACTTGTATAACCGGCCTGATAATAATATTCCTCCAGTTTAGGGCCTACGATGGAAAGAAACTGCTGTTCCAAAGTGTCAAAAGATGCCGTATTGGCAACCTCTTCCTCCTCTGTGGACTCCACCGTTTCCATATAAACTGCGATTTTTTCTATATCATCCGGATTTTCAAGATATGTGTTAACCGCCATCATCAATCCGTCTGTAGCCTGAAGGGCGCCGTCTGTACCTTTATAAGATTCCAGTTCTTCGGCAAGCATAGCATTTTCATCCATCATGCTTTGCACTTTTTGCTGCAGCTCATCAATCGTTGCCGTCTTAGCATCCGACTGTTCACTAACTACACGAAGCTCATCATTGATGCCTACTTTCGCATTTTGAATCCGGGCAGGCAAAATAAGGAACCACGCAATAGCAATACCTATTACCAATCCAATTCCCAAATTAAGGAGATGCGACGCTCCCCTTCTTTCATTTACGTTAATAGGCTGAATGATGGTCTCATTACCACTCTGATAACGAATCACTTCATCAGAGATTACTTTCTTTTTGGACACATTCTTTACTGCCTCTTCCGGCACAAGCATATGCTCAACTTCTCTTAAATACCGAAGAGTCATGGTATTATTGGTATCAATCTGACCGCATTTAATTAATTCTTTTTTTGCTTTTTCCCATTCCTCAGCATTCATATAAAGCAGTGCTAACAGCTGATGCGCCTTGATATACTTGGGATTATAGGAAAGCACCTTCTTTAGCTGAATAATTGCCAAATCCTGGCTGTCCTGATAACAATACAGTAATGCCTGATTATACTTTTTAATAGTCTGATTGATAGCATCCAGCCTTGACTGGTTTGTCTGCAGCATATCAATGTAATCATCTGCAATATTTTTCTTGGGACGTAAATTTTTGCTGATTACCCATTCACTCAAGGCAGCTATTGTTTCGCCCATTTCAAAATAAACAAGCCCTAAAAGGTTTCTTGCTTCAATATTGTTTTTATTAAATTTTAAGCTTTGCCGTAAGCTTACAATCGCACCTGACAAATCTCTGACAGACGCCTTTTCCAGACCCTCGTTGTAAAAACGATTAGACAAATAAATTATCTTTTTGTAAAGACCCACATCAGCTCCACAACCTGTACAGAAATCATGCTGAGACAAACGGCATCCGCAATTATAACAAACCATGCCGTTCTCCTATTCTTCTTCCGTTTTTGCCTTTGCTACCATTTTAATTAGTATATCAGCCATATCAGTTAAATCTTCATTATATATAGCTTCTTCTGCATCCTCCACCTCAAGGCTTGGATGAAATTTCTTTAATTCTTCTTCAAAATCAATCATCTGACATTCTCCTCATCAGGGGTTTCATTTGCCCTATCAAATACAGTGAACCGGCAATATAAATCACATCTGCCTCTTCCTTTACTTTTGCAAGATGATGATACGCTTCTTCTGCATTTTGATAGAAACTGCTACGAATCTTATATTGCCCCCAAATGTGCTGTAATCTATCTGTAGAAACACTTCTGTCCGATTCAAGTGCAGTCACTGCAACCTCCGTAAACAATCCGGAATCTGCAATCTGCCTAATCATCCCTGCATACTGCTTGTCAGAAACAACACCGAACAATAAAAATCTCCTGCCGCAACACCCGACACTTTTAACGGTATTCAAAAATGCCTCTATACCATCTTCATTATGTGCACCGTCCAAATATACCCCCGGCAGGACTTCTTCCATTCTGCCGGACCAGTGAGCCTTTTTCAACCCCTCCCGTATGCTGTGGGAAGTAATTCTGCGATCTGTCTTTTTCAGAAACTCCGCCGCCGCTATTACCAGTGAAGCATTTTCCACCTGATAAAGTGCCGTAGTATTAAGTAAAAGACTATCATAATTATAATAACCACTATGAAAGGAAAAATCAATGGTTTTATTACGGATATTCACATTCAAAATATTATCTTTTCCGATTATTATCGCCTGACTTTTTGTTTTTTCAGCATATTTTTTCAAAACCCCCGTCACCTCATTACGCCTGTCGACAAACACAACCGGCACATCATGCTTCATAATCCCTGCTTTTTCGGCTGCAATCTCAACAAGCGTTTCCCCTAAATACTGCATATGGTCATATCCAATTTCAGTAATCACACACAAAGCAGGTTTTTCAATCGTATTGGTAGCATCCAGTCTTCCTCCGAGTCCTGTCTCCAATAAGATATATTCCGGAGTTTTCTCTTTAAAATAGCACATTGCCATTAAAAAAAGAAATTCAAAAAAAGAAGGGTGACCGATTCCTTCAGAAGAAGCTTTCTTCCACACATGAAACACCTGATCAAAAACTTCAGCAAAATCATCCTCCGAAATCATTTCGTTTCCGATACCGATTCTTTCCCGCATGGTTTCCAAATGGGGTGAGGTAAACATTCCCACGCTACATCCGCTTTTCATCAAAACAGAACGCAAATAAGCACAAACGGAACCTTTTCCGTTTGTGCCTGCAACATGAATCACCTTACCTGTTCTGCCATCCCCTATTATTTGTTTAAGCAGTCTCCTTGTATCCTCAGGCGTATGCTTTCCGGCAAACTTTGGAATAGCAAGAATATATTGTTCAGCTTCCTGATAAGTACTCATAACAAACCTTCTATATTGTAAATTTACTCATTTTTTGTGCCAGTTCAAGTGCTTCCTTCTGAAGTTCTTCGGCACTGTCTGTCACCTTATTGCTGCCTTCTGTCACATTTCCCGTATGCTCATCCAGAACTTCTGCAGATGCAGCAATCTGCTGGGAAGCCTGAAGCTGACTTTCTGTTGTTCGCTCCATCTGTCCTGCAACGACATTTACCTGCGTCACCAGCTGTAACATCTGTTCTACCTTCTGACTGGTCTGCGCCACCTTTTCATACAGACCGTCAAATGTAGCACCGGCATCTTCCACAATTTCCACGCTCTTCTTCACTTCGGACACGCTTTCTTCCATCTGTGAAACGGCAATCCCGACCGTACTTCTGATTTCTTCGGTCAGTCCTGCTATATCATCTGCCGCCGTGCTGCTGTTTGCTGCCAGCTTACCAATTTGTTCCGCAACAACTGCAAATCCTCTTCCTGCTTCTCCCGCACGGGCTGCTTCAATCGATGCATTCAAAGATAAAAGATTCGTTTCTTCGGCAATATCCATAATCATATTGACCATATCACTAATCTGTGTAGTAGCTTCTCCCACCTTGGTAATCTGCACAGATAAGGTCGTGATGGCTTTGTTAATGCTATCCATTCCGCCATGAATATGGTCCATATCTTCCTTACCGCGTTGAGACATAAACACACTTTCTTGCATCAGCTCGCCCGCATTTTCTCCATCCTGACGTGTCTGCTCCGTCAAAGCTGCCAATTCTTCCATTTGTGCATTCACATCTTCTGCTGCGGCAGCCAGCTGATTTACCATATCAGAAAGGACCTTCATGACTTTCGACTGACTATCGGAAGAAGTCTTTAACGATTCTGCAACCTGCTCATTTTCTTCTGATTGTCGTTCAAGCCATTCTGCTGTATTTTTTATCTCGGAAATGGTCGCACGCATCTTTACAATGAACATCTGCATGTTTCTGCTCATCCTAGCAATTTCGTCATTTCCCTTTACTTCCAGATTTTCCGAAAAATCTCCCTCTGCAATCTTGTCAATAACACCGGTCATTTTAGCCACCGGCTTCACGACACGGTTCATCATGCGAAGAACTGTAAAAATAAGTGTCAGAGCAGCAACAGCGGCAATCAAAAACATATAAAGCTCCATCCGGTGTAAATCCGAAAGCATTTTGTTTTCCCTTATGTAGGTAACCAGATACCAGTCCGTATTCTCTATCGGATTAAGGCATGCATAATACTCACCCGCATCACCTGTCACAGATATAATACCTCCCGGATGACCGGACATAACCTTTCCGACATTAGCATATATGGAATCAATCCCTTCCGCATCTAATGTCACTGCCATCATTTCCGTATCAGGATGGGCTATAATCGTCCTGCTTTCTCCTGTTACCAGAAAAACATTTACTTCCCCTTCTGTTGCAATATCAGAAATTACTCCCGAAACATAATCAAGATAAACATCTGTTGCAAGTACACGGACAGCTTTATCATAATTCATTTTTACGGAAGCACTCACACAAACCTGACCCGTCATGGAATCATAATAAGGTTCTCCAAAAACAAATGCCGTATTATCCTTGCCATCTACATACCACTCCCGTTCCGTAAGCACCCAGTCTTCATCCGGCACCCATCCGGAGCCGTCAAGATAAACACCTGAATCATCGCCCATATACAGGCCGCTGGGACATGCAGCATTTTTCCCTACCGTAGTTTCCATATATTTCAAAATAGCTGCGTCATCCTCAAAAGTACCTTCATTAATGGTATCCTGATAAATCTGCAATTCAGCAAAAATCTGTCCGGACCATGCATTAATCTGTCCTGCATAAACTTGAGATTTCGCCAGAAGTTCTTTCTTTGATATCTGTAAAACCACATTACTTGCCAATATAAAGAAAGAAAGGATGATAACAAATACAATCGGTATAATAATACCGATTAACTTAAGTCTGATGCTTATTCCTCTTGTTTTCCTTTTACTCATATGCCGGGGACCTCCTTAATGCATAATATTTATTTTATCAAATATGCAAAAAAAATACTATATTTTTACAAAAAAAGTATTATTTTTTTGCAAAAAAGGAACGGTTCCAAACCGTTCCTTCCCAAAATCATTATTTTGTCAGCTGTGCAAGTCTTTCTTTTACCTGCTCCATCATCTGTGTATACTTCTCAAGTTTTGCCCTCTCCTCTAAAACCTTTGCTTCCGGTGCTTTGGACATAAACTTCTCATTGTTCAGCATGCCGTTTACGCGGGCAAGTTCACCCTGTAATTTCTTTTCTTCCTTTTTAAGGCGCTCAATTTCCTGACTTAAATCTACCAGTTCTGCAAACGGAATATACAAAGTTGCGTTGGCAATTACGACCGAAACCGCATCTTCTGCAATACCTGTTTTGTCCTTCTGAATCGCTACTTCGGAAGCATAAGCAAGAGAGGCAAAGAACAGTTTACCTTCCGTGAAGGCATTCAATATATCTTCGTTTTCACTCACTACATAAACAAAAGCTTTTCTGCCGGGTGCAACATTCATTTCAGTACGTACGTTACGGATACCTCTTACCGCTTCCTTGATGATTTCGATATCCTTTTCTTCCTTGGCAAAGTTCCACTCATCCTTGTACTCAGGCCACTTGGAAATCATAATGGATTCCTCTTCAGACTGAAGTGTACAGAAGATTTCTTCCGTGATAAAAGGCATATAAGGATGAAGCAGCTTTAATGCATCAATAAGCACTGTCTTTAATGTCCAAAGCACTGCATCTTTGCTTGCCTGATTATCAGAGTTATAAAGACGGGGCTTAACCATTTCGATATACCAGTCACAGAACTCATCCCAGATAAAGTCATATACCTTCTGAACCGCAATACCAAGTTCGAAACTGTCCATATTGTCGGTGACATCTTTAATCAGCGTATTTAACTTGGAAAGAATCCACTTGTCAGCAGGCTCAAGTACAGGCTTATCTATATGCAAACCATTCTCGGGCATATTCATCATAATAAAGCGGGAAGCGTTCCAGATTTTGTTTGCAAAGTTTCTGCTCGCTTCTACCCTTTCATAATAGAAACGCATATCGTTACCGGGTGCGTTACCGGTAATCAAAGTAAGACGAAGTGCATCTGCACCGTACTGGTCGATAATCTCAAGGGGATCAATACCGTTCCCTAAGGATTTACTCATCTTACGTCCCTGTGAGTCTCTTACAAGACCATGGAATAATACTGTCTTAAAAGGCTTTTCTCCCATCTGTTCAAATCCGGAGAAAATCATACGGATAACCCAGAAGAAAATAATGTCATAACCGGTTACCAGTACATCGGTAGGATAAAAATAGTTAAGGTCTTCTGTCTGCTCAGGCCAGCCCAATGTTGAGAAAGGCCAGAGGGCGGAGGAAAACCATGTATCTAATGTATCAGGATCCTGTGTCAAATGATCGCATCCGCATTTAGGACATTTTATGGGTGCCGTTGCAGAAACAACAACTTCGCCGCACTTATCACAATAATATGCCGGAATTCTGTGTCCCCACCAGAGCTGTCTTGAGATACACCAATCGCGGATATTGTCTGTCCAGTTAAAGTATGTCTTTTCCATTCTCTTAGGAATCAACTGAATATCACCGGATTTTACTGCTTCAACCGCAGGCTTAATCAGCTCATCCATTTTTACAAACCACTGCTGTTTAATCATAGGTTCAATGGTAGTCTTGCATCTGTCATGAGTACCTACATTGTGGGAATAATCCTCAATACGAACAAGAAGTCCCATTTCATCCAGTTCTTTTACAATGGCATTTCTGGCTTCATAACGGTCCATGCCACAGAACTTGCCGCCGTTTTCATTAATGGTAGCATCATCATTCATAATATTGATTTCAGGCAGATTATGGCGTTTTCCTACCTCAAAGTCATTAGGGTCATGTGCAGGTGTAATCTTAACAACACCTGTACCGAATTCCATATCAACATACGAGTCCGCTACAACAGGAATTTCTCTGTTTACAATGGGAAGCATCAGCTTTTTGCCAATGATATCTTTATATCTGTCATCTTCAGGATTTACCGCTACCGCAGTATCACCTAACATAGTTTCGGGTCTTGTGGTGGCAAATTCAAGGAAACGTGTGGTACTTACACTACCATCATCCTCTATCACAGGATATTTGATATGCCAGAAGTGACCTGCCTGCTCCTGATATTCTACCTCTGCATCGGAAATGGAAGTATTACATACAGGACACCAGTTGATGATACGGCTTCCCTTATAAATCCATCCTTTTTCATGCATCTTACAGAAAACTTCCGTTACGGCCTTGTTACAGCCTTCATCCATTGTAAAACGTTCTCTGTCCCAGTCACAAGAAGAACCGAGCTTTTTAAGCTGGCTGATAATACGTCCGCCGTACTCTCTCTTCCAGTCCCATGCTCTTTCAAGGAAACCTTCTCTTCCAAGGTCTTCTTTATTGATACCTTCTTCCTTCATTTTTTCGATAATCTTAACTTCCGTTGCAATGCTGGCATGGTCTGTCCCCGGCTGCCAAAGTGCATTGTACCCCTGCATTCTTTTATAACGGATCAGAATATCCTGCATGGTATTGTCAAGTGCATGTCCCATGTGAAGCTGCCCTGTAATGTTTGGAGGCGGAATTACAATGGTAAAGGGTTTTTTGGAATAATCTGCTTCGGCATGGAAATATTTTTTGTCCAGCCATTTTTCATAAAGCCTGTCTTCAATCCCTTTGGGATCATAAGTTTTTGCAAGTTCTTTGCTCATGTCTTTTCTCCTTTTCTTTTACCTGTAAGATTGTAAAAGAACCTGTTCACAATCTTATATCATAAGAAATGCCCTTCACAGACATTTCATCTGTGAAGGGCGTTATATACGCGGTACCACCTTCATTTATCACTTAGCGACTGCTAAAACCATCATGATTTTAAGAGTCTTATCCTGTAACGGGGATAAACCGTGAAAACTTACTTACACTTTCCCGGGCAAATCTGTTATCGTGTGCCTCATAAGTGTTTCGGCTCTCCGGTTCCAAAGCTACCTTCTCTGTATCTTTCTTCCAATGTTCTTTCAGCCAATGAAACATCTCTCTGTCCGAAGGGGTTCACAGATACTCCTCTTTGTCATAACCTTTAAAATTTCAATTACATTCATATTAGTCTTAGTTTCAGAATTTGTCAAGGAATTTCAGTTTTCCATAACCTGCGAACTTGGGGCTGCAGGCACACATTCGCTTCTTTAAAAATGACTTTTTTCATGCTAGAATGTTATAACACACTATAAAAGCAGAAAGGAAATAAAAATGATACAAACATTATATCGTGTTCCCGAATATAACGAAGAATTGATTTATCCCGCTATCTGTCGTTCCTTTGAAGCACTTGGCATTGCCAAAGACATGCGTCCCGATTTAAAGGTTGTGATTAAACCAAATCTTATTATGGCAAAAAGCCCTGATTTCCCTGTTACCACACATCCTCTTGTAATAAAGGCTGTTGTGCAATGGTTAAAAGAGCAGGGCGTTCATAACATCACCATTGCCGAAAGCTCAGGTGGATTGTACAATGCCGAATATATGGGAAATGTTTATCGTGTTTGCGGCATGAAACAATTGGAACCGGATGCAAAACTCAATATGGATTTTTCAGCCCGGACAATTTCCTGTAAAAAGGGATTTTCCAATCATTCATTCCATATTATCACTCCCATCGCGGAAGCAGATTATATTATCAATATCTGTAAATTAAAAACTCATGCCATGACAGGCTACTCCGGAGGCATTAAGAATCTGTTCGGCACGATCCCCGGACTGGAAAAGCCCCAGATGCACTATCTTTGGCCGGATATCAGGGATTTTTCCCGCATGCTCTTAGAACTGGCACAGACAGTCAATCCTCAAGTTACTGTTATTGATGCCATTGACGCCATGGAAGGAAACGGTCCTACCGGCGGCACTTCCCATCCTCTCCATCTGCTTTTTGCATCAAAAGATTTCTACACGCAGGATTATTTTGCAGCAGGACTTATGGGCCTTGATCCTATGAAAATCGAAATGATTTCTCAGGCTGTAGAAGCAGGGCTTGCTAAACCGGACGAAATGAAGCTTATCGGCGACCCGATTCCCGAAGAACTTACTCCTTTTCAGGTACCTGATACCAAAAAACTGGATTTTTCAAGCTTCCTTCCCGGTTTCTTAGGAAAAGCATTTGCAAAAATTGCCGCAAAAATTTTAAAATCCTATCCTCAAGTTGACGAATCCATCTGTGTAGGATGCGGTAAATGTGCTGAAAGCTGTCCGGCACATATCATAGAAATCAAAAACCGAAAAGCCAAATTTAGGAAAAAGGGCTGCATTTCCTGCTTCTGTTGTCAGGAAATGTGTCCCGTAAAAGCTATTTCCGTAAAAAAAGCGTTGTAAGACGCATATGAGGCACCCCGCTTATGGGATGCCTCTTTTTCGTTAACCTTTTCCGATAATTTTCTATCGTATCTCCACTACCTCATATCCTGCCTCTGTTACTGCATTTGTCAAAACCTCATCTGACACCGCAGAGCTTAACACAAGCTCTGCGCTTTTATTTTCCAGGCTCATGGTAACACTTGTCACGCCTTCTAACGCTTCCAATACCTTTTGTACTCTTCCTGTACAGTGACCACACATCATTCCTTCGATAATCATCGTCTTGTTCATTGTAATTTTCTCCTTATTTTCCTGCTCTTTTTCCGCCACTTCGCTTTCTTTCTTAAAGTTCCTCAGGCGAAGTGCATTCCCCACTACAAACAAACTGCTCACACTCATGGCTGCCGCTCCCACCATGGGATTTAATTTAATTCCGAAACCGGAATAAAAAACGCCTGCTGCCAGTGGAATACATACCGCATTATAGAAAAACGCCCAAAATAAATTCTGTTTTATATTCCTGATAACCGCCTTACTTAACAAAATAGCGGTTATGGCATCCGTCAGCCTGCTCTTCATCAGAATAATATCTGCACTGTCAATGGCAACATCGGTACCGGCTCCTATTGCAATTCCCACATCTGCTGCCGCAAGTGCAGGAGCATCATTAATGCCGTCACCTATCATGGCAACCTTTCTTCCCTCTGCCTGAAGGCATCTGATTTCTCTTTCTTTATCCTCGGGTAACACTTCTGCTATTACCCGATTTATGGAAAGCTTGTTCTTTACAGCCTCCGCAGTTCTTTTATTATCCCCCGTCAGCATCACCACATCAATTTTCATTTCATGAAACTTCTCTATTGCTTTTACGGAAGACTCTTTTACTGTATCTGCTACAGCAATGATAGCAAGAATTTTGTTTTCTGTTGCAAACAAAAGCGGTGTTTTTCCTTCAGCAGAAAGTCCTCCCATTGCTTCCTTCTGAGCATCTGATAATACAATGCCGTTTTCTTCCATAAATTTACGGTTACCCGCAAGGTATCTCTTTCCATCACAAATTCCCTGTACCCCTCTGCCGAACACCGCGATAAAATCCTCTGCTTTGGGAATCACAAGACCTCTTCTTTCAGCTTCACTGATAATGGCTTCAGAAAGAGGATGCTCGCTTGGTTTTTCAATCGCTGCCGCAAGCACAATTATTCTGTCCGTATCCATATCCTTTTCATATCCGAAAATATCCGTAACTACCGGTTTTCCCTCGGTAATCGTTCCTGTTTTGTCAAGCACCACTGTATCAATATCTCTTGCCGACTGAAGAGCATCACCCGATTTAATCAGTATGCCGTTCTTTGCCCCCACACCGGTTCCTACCATAATTGCTACCGGTGTTGCAAGTCCCAGGGCACAGGGGCAGGATATTACCAAAACAGAAATCGCACACTGCATAGCCGTTTCAAATCCGCCGCCTGCCATTATCCAGACCATAAAAGTAATGGCCGCAATACCCATAACCACCGGCACAAAGATACCTGCTATCTTATCCGCCAGTCTTGCAATCGGTGCTTTTGATGAAGATGCTTCTTCCACCAGTCTGATAATCCGGGATAGTGTAGTATCTTCTCCTACTTTAACCGCCTTACAGATTAGGCGCCCTGCCTTATTCATCGTTGCGGAAACCACCGTATCTGTGGGCTGCTTTTCTACCGGAATACTCTCTCCCGTAATGGCCGCTTCGTCGATACTGGAGGTTCCTTCCACTACCACACCGTCCACCGGCACCAGACATCCCGGTTTTACTACAAACAGATCATCTTTCATCAAGTATTCCGTTGGAACTTCTCTCTCTTCACCATCTTCTAACAAAATTGCTGTCTTGGGCGATAAATCCATCAGCTTTTCAATAGCTTCACTCGTTTTTCCCTTAGAACGGGTCTCTAAATATTTGCCAACCGTAATTAATGTCAATATCATACCCGCAGATTCAAAATACAAATCAGAGGCATACGTGGCAACCAGCTCCCTATCACCATGCCCCAATCCGTATCCCATACGGTAAATGGCAAAAATACCGTACACAAGTGCCGCGCCTGAACCGACCGCAACCAGACTGTCCATGTTGGGGCTTAAATGAAATAAAGCTTTAAATCCCACCTGATAAAATTTCCGGTTTACATAAATAATAGGCAATACCAGCAGAAATTGTGTAAAGGCAAAGGTAATCGCATTTTCATTTCCATGGAATAACTTATGCAAAAAATCCGGAACAGGCATACCGAGCCACATAAAAAACATGTGATGCATGGACACCGCCATCAGTAATATCATAAACACAATGGAAACGGTAAGTCTTGCATACATTTCCTTATTTTCTTTTGCCCCTTTCAAAGCTTCACGGCCTGCCGTGTCTTTGCCGGATATATTTCTCGCTGCACTGCTGCCGGCGCCTGTTTTTCCTCCTTGCTGCAAAGATGCGCCGTATCCGGCTTTTTCAACCACCTCTATAATTTTTTCACTGTTGCATAACGCCTCGTCATACTCAAGCTGCATACTGTTCGTCAACAGATTTACCGTCACTTTGTGCATTCCTTCAAGCTTCGCAACACTTTTTTCCACACGGGAAGAACAGGCTGAACAGGTCATGCCCGTCACTGCATATTTTTCTTTTATCATCATTTCCTCTGCTCTCTTACTTTAACTCACCCTACTTTTCATATCTTTGTATTGCAGTGCACGCATGGCATTTAAAATGGCAATTACCGCCACACCTACATCGGCAAACACCGCTGCCCACATGGATGCCATACCCATTGCAGCTAAAAGAAGCACGAGCACCTTAATGCCAATAGCAAACACAATATTCTGTCTTACAATAGCCAAAGTCTTACGTGATATCTTTATGGCTCTTGCCAGTTTGGAAGGCTCATCTGTCATAATAACCACATCTGCCGCCTCAATCGCCGCATCAGAACCAAGACCTCCCATGGCAATACCGATATCAGCTCTGGCAAGTACCGGCGCATCATTCATTCCGTCACCTACAAAAACCAGCTTTCCCTTTGCCGATTTTTCGGCAAACAGGTTTTCCACCTTATCTACCTTGTCGCCCGGAAGCAGCTCTGCAAAATATTCGGTAATAGATAACGCTTCTGCCACCTTGTCAGCCACTTTCTGATGATCACCGGTTAACATAACAATTTTTTTAACACCGTTCCTCTTAAGATCTGCAATAGCCGATGCTGCATCCTTTTTCATTTCATCTTCAATCAGAATATATCCCAAATATCTGTTGTTTTCACCCACATAAATGAGAGTCCCGACTTCATCTGCCTTCGTAAAAGAGATATTTCTGCTCGCCATGAGTTTTTCATTACCGGCAAAAATCTCACGCCCGCCGATTTTTACAACTACACCGTGTCCGGGTATTTCCCTGGCATCTTCTACCATATCGGTATCCATATCTTCCCCGTAGGCAAGCAATAAGGATTTTGAAATCGGATGATTAGAAAAACTTTCCGCATAAGCTGCTATCTGCAATAATTTGTTATCAAGCGTCCGTACCTTATTATCTCCGGAAAACAGGTCTGCAATACCGCCTTCTAACGCTTCCTTTGAAGGCACTACCTTTGATACCGCAAAATTGCCTTTTGTCAAAGTACCTGTTTTGTCCATTACCACTACTTCCGTATCTGCGAGTGCCTCTAAGTAGTTGCTTCCTTTTACAAGAATGCCCTCTTTACCGGCACCGCCCAGACCTCCGAAGAAGCTAAGCGGAATACTGATAACAAGTGCACAGGGACATGAAATTACCAGAAACGATAACGCCCTGTAAATCCATTCACTCCATCCTCCCCCTAAAATAATCGGCGGAATCACAGCAAGCAGCGTTGCACAAATTACAACGATAGGGGTATAATATTTTGCAAATTTAGTGATAAAATTTTCAGCCTGAGCTTTTTTGCTTGTGGCATTCTCTACCAAATCCAAAATCTTTGCTACCGTTGACTGTCCGTAAGGCTTGGTTACCTGAATTTCCAACAAACCAATCTTGTTAACGCAGCCGCTTATCACATCATCACCTTCCGATACGTCTCTGGGAATACTTTCCCCGGTAAGTGCCATGGTATCTAATGACGAACTTCCCTTCTTCACAATACCGTCAAGCGGGATTCTCTCTCCGGGACGTACAAGAATGCTGTCACCCACATTCACCTCATCAGGATCTACGCTCTCCCATTCGCCGTCACGAAACAGATTCGCATAATCAGGACGGATATCCATAAGGCTCGTAATTGATTTTCTTGATTTGTTCACTGCATAAGACTGGAAACATTCTCCCACCTGATAAAAAAGCATAACCGCTACCGCTTCCGGATAATCACCCACAAAAAAAGCCCCCACAGTTGCTATCATCATCAGAAAGTTTTCGTCAAATACCTGTCCTTTGCCAATATTCCGTAATGCATTCTTTACTACATCGCCGCCAATCACGACATACGATACAAGAAATACCGCCAAATGACAATACCATGGTATCTGCGGTAACAATTTTTCAAAAAAAACAGCCACAAGATAGAGAAATGCTCCGATTCCCACACGTTTGATTCGTTTCTTTAACTTTTTACTCATAATACATCTCCTCACGCCTCATGCAGTTACGCAAAAAGTTATACTTTATTTCTCTACAACCTCTACATCAGGCTCAAACTTCTTTACCATCTTTTCAATATCCTTGTAAATCGTTTTTGCTTTATCTTCATCCACTTCGATTACCAGTTTCTGTGTCAATAATGTCACGGTACTTTTGCTTACACCGTCAAGTTTTCCTACTGCCTCCTCAATTTTTGCTGCACAATGTGCACAATCCAAATCTTCCAAAATATAAGTTTTCTTCATTTCTTTTTCTCCTTTAAGTTTTACTCGTTAATATGTTCCATACCCTGGCTTAATATTGCTTTGATATGGTCGTCTGCCAATGAATAAAAAACTGTCTTTCCGTCTCTTCTGTTTCTCACCAGATCCATTTGTTTCAGTGTTCGCAGCTGATGAGAAATGGCTGACTGTGTCATGTTAAGTATCTGTGCCAGGTCACAAACACACATTTCGGAGCTAAGAAGCACATACAGGATCTTAATTCTGGTAGAGTCAGCAAACACCTTAAAAAAATCGGCGAGGTCATACAGTTGTTCCTCATCGGGAATTTCGCTGTTTACCTGCTTTACAATTTCATCATGTACATGAATGTAAGTACACCGTTCCACTTTGTCATCAATATGCTTCATTTCTTTCTCCTTGTTTATCCGCCCGTACATATGAATACTTGTTCATATGTTCATCATATCACATTTTTCATATTTGTCAATGCTCTTTTAAAAAATGCCGACCGAATTATTTCGGTCAGCAATCCTCTTTATACTGATTCAATTTCTATTTCATTGCCGTTATGTACCGCCTGATACAGGCTGCCATCTGCACGGTAACAAAGCTTTAAGGAAAAGAATGGTTCATTCTTTTCAAGCAGCTCAAAAAACAACAAATCTCCCTTCCATAGATTTAAGTTTTTAATTTCCGTCTTGGGAACCCATACAAGCTCTCCTTCTGTGCATTCCGTCATCGTTCCTTCATAGCCGTCCGCGGTATAAAGACACATATATTCCGTCAGATTTTCATCAAAAACAAATGTTACGATTCCTCTAAAACGGTATGAGATTAATGTAAGTCCTGTCTCTTCCTGCACCTCACGGAGCAGACATTCCTCCGGGCTTTCACCTTCTTCAAAATGTCCGCCTACACCAATCCATTTATCCTTATTTACATCATTTTTCTTATAAATCCTGTGCATCATCAGATAGGCATTATCCTTTTCAATATAGCACAGCGTTGTAAGATTCGACCTTGACATTAGCTTAACATTGCTCCTACGATTTTATTTACCGGTTATTCACTATTATTAACTGCTATATCGGATAATCAAAAGCTCTACGCTCATGTTATCGTTCATTTTTCCCGTTTTAATGTCCTCCTCCGCCTCCACACATGCTTCTAGGGCTGCTCGAAGTTCTTCTTTACTAAACCTTGATGCCTGTGTCACATATTTTCCTGCCACAAACGCAGGAAGCCCTACCTTTTCACCGATTACTTTATTTTGAAATCCTCTGCGCTGCAGTTCTTTCACCTGCATAAGCATATTGAACTGCCTGGCAATCAGAAACAGGATTCTCATGGGCGGTTCTTTTAATGCCAACAACTCATAATATAATTCCAATGCTTTCTGCTGCTTTTTATCTGCAATGGCACTTATCATATCAAAAATATGGCTGTTTAGCTGTTTAGTGCAAATCTCTTCAATATCAGCTTGTTCTATTGTTTCTTTGTCCATACAATAGCAAAAAAGTTTTTCAGCTTCTTTTCGGATATTCCCCATATCCGTTCCTGTCTTTTCCAAAAAATAGGTAAGGCTGCCCGAAGAAATCTGCTTTCCTTCTTTTTTTACCATACCGAGCACCCAGCGTTTTAAGGTTGCTTCATCCTGTACTCCAAATTCTGTCACGGTTCCTTTTGATTGCACCGTTTTATATAATTTACTTCTTTTGTCTATTTCTGTTTCCACAAACAAAAAGCTGGTAGTTTCTGCCTGATTTGCCAGATATTCCGCCATCTGCTCTCCGCCGCTTTTAAAAAGACTACTGTTCTCTAACACTATCAGACGCTTCTCTGCAAAAAAAGGCATAGTTTCTGCAAGGTCAATAATCTCTCCGACAGAAATATCTTTTCCCTCAAAATAATTATAATTCATTGTATCATTCCCTATGATAGCTTCCTTTAATCTGTCACGATACTGCTTGCGAAGATAGGCCTCTTCTCCATAGATAAGATACAGATTTTTCAATTGTCCCGTCTTAATATCTTCATTTAACCGTTGCATGAAAATCCCATGCCTTTCCTCATGATTGTCACTTCACAAAAGCGATTCATTTCTTAGATAAGAATTATTTTACCACAGGGCTTACAATATTCCAACTTAAAAACCCTTAAACCCCCTTTCCCTCTAACTGTTTCATTTAACACCCTATATCTCGCAAAACAACTTTCTGATAAATTTGTCCAGAACCTTTGTATTAAGAGGATTTCGTCCTGATTCATGTGTAATGAACAAATTCACTCCAAGATATATCCCATTTTTTTCATATGTATACAGCTTAACCATCACCTTATCCACATAACCGGCATCATCCATCATTCCAAAATGTTCCAAATACACTTCCTCTCTTGCCGGCATTCTGAGAATGGTAAAATCCGGATATACCCTAATATTCCCCTCCAGTGTAAGTGGATATTCATATCGATACGGTATTCCCAATGTGAATAATTTATCTGCAATTATTTTTTCTGATTTTGATCTGACCCTTTCTCCTCTCTCTGTAATAATTTCCGCCCCGTTATCTACAAATTCTTTACCTTTATATTCAACTGACAGCCATCTCTTTATATATTCATCATCGGATATGACCGGTGCACAAATCAATTCTCTGCGATATGGATTTGTGTGCTGATACAATTTCTTTAAGGATGTTTTTTCATACTTTGTTAAAAAAGTATGAATTGCTTTTGCCCTTTCTTGTGCATTCTTCACCACTCGTATATCATAATCTCTCTGTGCAATTCTTCCGGCAAGCTCTGTTTCACTCTTTTTCATATACCGCATTTTGCTCTTTCCCTGTAAGTCACTTTTATAATAATATTGCGGCTTGTCACGCTTTTCCATAATTTTCAAGTGCCCCTGCGGAGCTGTTTTAAGTCTCTTTTGAGCTTCTTTTATCATTTTTTCAAGCTGTTCCTTCTCTTCTTTCAAAACAGATTCCATTGTTTTCATTCGTAGCCCTCCATTTTAACATTATTTTTCACATGTCCATCCTACTTTTTCTCCTCTTTCCTGCTCAGGGTGGACAGACTTGCCGGTTTCCGTCCTACCTTTTGCTCTCTTTTCCGC
>CAYWHY010000008.1:20898-49657 GCA_964458255.1 uncultured Lachnospiraceae bacterium
CTCAGGGTGGACAGACTTGCCGGTTTCCGTCCTACCTTTTGCTCTCTTTTCCGCTTAGGGTGGACAGACTTGCCGGTTTCCGTCCTACCTTTTGCTCTCTTTTCCGCTTAGGGTGGACAGACTTGCCGGTTTCCGTCCTACTTTTTCTCCTCTTTTCCGCTCAGGGTGGACAGACTTGCCGATTTCCGTCCTACTTTTTCTCCTCTTTCCTGCTTAGGGTGGACAGACTTGCCCTTCAGCTATTTGTTCTTCCATCAGCCCCTGCAAATCCATACACTTCCACTTTCTTTCCAATCTCAACAGTAATCGCACCATACTCCGACGTCATCAAAATTTCGCTACCCACACTTTTAAGTCGCTCCAAAGTTTCCTGATGCGGATGTCCGTAACTATTTCTTTCACCACAGGAAATAACTGCAATCTTAGGCTTTACCAACTCCAAAAACATATCACTGGTTGAATACCGAGAGCCGTGATGTGCCACCTTGAGTACCGAAATATTGATATTTTTCAATTTTGTAGATGTCGCATCATCTGAATAATTCATTTTTCCAAACTCCGCTTCATCGGAATTTGCTACCTCCTCAAGCACCTGTATCAAAGTCGCTTCCCCTTCTTCTTCTATATCTCCTGTCAAAAGGGCCTGAAACTCTCTATATCTTAACAGAAAAACCAGCGAATACGCATTTTCCGACTCTGACACAAAAGCTTTCTTAGGATGAAGGCATAGCATCTCAAGTTCACCGTCTTTAAGACACATTCCTTTCGAAAAATATCCTACTTCTATTCCCGCTGATAAAGCTGACTGTTCCAATCTGCAATACCCCTTTGTCTTTGCTGCTTCTCCAACATCGGGCAAATATAACTTCTTGATTGGAATTCTTTCTTTTTCGTCCATCACCATGAGTTCCTCTATTCCGTTGCAATGGTCTTCATCCGGATGTGTCACGAAAACTGCCGAAAGCTCACCTGCACCAACTGATTTCAAATAGGGAAGAATCCGATATTCTCCCACACCCGAGACACTGCTGCTTCCACCATCTATCAAATAATGATTCCCTTCTTTACTTTCTATATGAATGCAATCCCCCTGTCCTACATCAAGAAATGTAAGTGTGCATTTTCCTTGTTCCGGCCACAAAAGCATAATAACCGCCATACTGACCAACAACCATTTTTTCTTCAAAGAAAGCTTCTTTTGACACACAACAATTCCTGCCAAAATACAAAAATATAAGCTCATCTTCCCCATATCGGGCTGACCTGCCTGCACATGCGCCCCCGGTAAACACTCAAAAAAATGACATGCCAAATCATAAAGATGAAGAATACCACTTATCAGATGTGCTAAAGATACTTGCACAAATCCGCTGTTTCCACCAAACAGCAGCAGAAGTATTCCTGCCGGAAGCAAAAAACTCATAAGGGGAATTACAAGAAGATTAAGGAACACCGAATATAACGGCAACTGATAAAAGAACCAAAGCTGTAATGGTAAGGTGGCAATGGATATCGCCGCACCCGACATGATTTGGCAAAGCCACCCAGGCAGCTCTTTATCTGTCTTTAGCTGTTTCACGGTAAGTGCAGGCACCAACGTTCCTATGGCGAGCACACAGCCAAAAGAAAGTAAAAAACTACTACTATAAAAATACAAAGGTTGATTGCTAAGCATCCATACACCCATAACCGCAGTCGCTGTCACTATGTCATAAGTCCTTCCAATGGCCATTGCCAACATATGAAGTCCAAACATTCCGACAGCTCTTACAACGGAAACCGAAAAGCCTGTCATAAAGCCATACAAAATAACAAAACCAAAAGAACATCCGGCACAGCCAAACACCGGCACTCCCACTTTCCGCAGAATACGGAATAAGGTCATGCCAAGAAGTGAAATATGAAGGCCGGAAATTGCAAGAATATGTGCTATTCCGTTTCGCTGATATAATTCCTTGCGTTCTTCCTCTGTCGCCCTTTTGTCACCCAAAAGCATGGTCTTCATAACTGAGGCGTCTTCCTTCGGAAGTGTTTTGTCAAAAACATCTGAAAGGCTTTCTCTAAATTCATAAAGGCTTTCTTCCCATTTACGATATGTATTTGATTTTGCTTGAATTTCTGTTTGATTTAACTGAAAAGATATTTTCAGAGTCTGATAATAAGATTCTGCATCGAATTGCCCCGGATTGGAAGCTTTTGCAAAACATTTCATTCTCCCCGATACCTGAAGAATACTTCCTATCTCCGGCAATATTTGATTTTCTTTTAGATAACATATGGTGCGATAGTCATCATTGACTGCATTTACTTTCTGCTCTCCGTACTCCACGGAATATATCTTAAGGTATACAAGCTGACTATCCTTTTCTGTCTCTGTAATGACTTCCTTTTTAAATACTTCACCGATTACAGTTACCCGTTCCCCTTCCCATTCCCCAAAAGAAGGTGGGGAAGCATCGATAAGCTTACTACTCAAAAATAAAAGTACAGTAATTACAAGACAGACCATACTTAACGGTCTCTTGCTCATATTCATATTTCTCCCATAAAAAATGATTCTCCCATCGCAGTAAACCTGCTCATTCCCCAAGAAAACAAATTGCAAAGCCGTGTACCCCAAAGTACAACAGCTTTGCAACCAATTTTTAATTATGAAAACTTTTATTTTTTGTTTCAAAGAATTCTAAAAGAGTATCTTTTTGTGTTCCGAGGACTCTGTCTGTTAAGATATAGCCTCTTCCACCATCTACCGCGATAATAATCATTCCGTAATGCTTTATTACACCACGAACGCGGTTCCACGGCATATGTGCCTTTTGACTGTCAGCTGTTATATGTAATCCTGTTTCGTCTATCTCGATTATCATATCCTGTGGCAAAGATTTTACCTGCTGTGATGCCCGCATATAGATCATCATAGGTTGTAAAACAGGATACAGTACACAGCACAATGCCAGCACACTCCTTAAAAACGCTCCCATTGAATCCCAAAACTTTGCAGTAAGCAAAATAATTGCTACAGCAAAAATGATATTGCACAGACCTACCATGGAATGGTATATATTGTGCATGGACATCTTCCACATATCCCATACAGTGACTTTACTTTCAAATCGAAATGTCATGGATTAAAAAACCTCTTTCATCTTCCTTATTTACCTACCATATCCAAACAACCACGGAATACCAAGGCTGATAGCAGGAATAAAGGTTACTAATAAAAGTGCTACAAGCATACATAAATAGAAAGGAAGTGTAGCTTTTACAAGTCTTTCCATCTTAACGCCCGATACCGCAGAACCGATAAAGAGAACGGAACCTACGGGAGGTGTTAACAGACCGATACCACAGTTAAGAATTACCATAATACCAAACTGTACAGGATCAATTCCGATAGATGTTGCAATCGGAAGAAGGATAGGCGTTGCAATCAGAATGATGGGTGCCATATCCATAATACATCCTAATACCAAAAGGATAAGGTTAATTAAAAGTGCCAATAAAATCGGGTTATCCGTTACTCCCATGATAGCTGCTGCTGCCTTATCCGGTACATGAAGAGTGGTTAAACAGTAACCGAATACACTTGAAGTTGCAATCAGAATCATAACGATTGACAAGGTATCGATACATTCCTCAAGCACCTTCCATACACCCTTCCAATCAAGTCCCTTATAAATATAAAGGCTGACAATCAAGCTGTATATAACTGCGATAGCTGCTGATTCTGTTGCGGTAAACAATCCCATTACAACGCCTACCATAACGATAAGGATATTCATAAGTGCCCAAATGGAAATCTTAAACTGTTTAAAAAGGTTCTTGATACTGAACTTGGAACCTCTGGGGTAGTTTCTTTTAACAGAGATGATATAACCACCAACCATCAGAGACGCTGCAAGGAGCGCACCGGGTAAATATCCTGCAAGGAAAAGGCTTCCTACGGAAATACCGCCTGCTGCTGATGCATAAATAACCATGTTGTGGCTGGGAGGAACAAGCAAACCTTCAACAGAAGATGTGATTGTCATAGCTGCTGAAAAGTCATCCTCATATCCCTGATCTACCATCATGGGGATTAAGATACTTCCTAAGGATGCTGTATCTGCTGCTGCAGAACCGGAAATACCACCAAAGAAATAGGAGTCTAATACGTTAACCATTGCAAGACCACCACGCATCCAGCCTACACAGGCATCTGCAAATGCAATCAGCTTCTCCGAAATACCACCGGAACCCATAAGTGCACCCATGGTGATAAAGAACGGAACCGCCATCAAACTAAAGGAACTAACACCTTTTACCATCTGCTGACAAACAGTTGTAAGGGGAAGCCCCTGTACAGTCAGACAGATAACAGAAGAAAAAGCTACTGCATAAGCAATAGGAAATCTTAAAACAATCATAACAAGAAAGCTTACGATTAATACTGTCGTTGCCAATGTTTCCATGCTCATTATTTATTTTCCTCCTTTACCCAAAATGCTTTAATATGATTACAAATTGCTTCTATTTCAAAAATCAGCATTGTAACGCCTGCTACCGGAACAGGGAAATATTTCCAGAATCTTGATAAGTTAGGCAAGCTTGTGTAGGATGCCTTTGCACCGATTGTAACTGCATATTCCCAACCTACGGTAATCATAACAAACGCCAACACCAAAATACAGATGTCTGCTAAAAGATCCAAAATTTTTAAAAGTGTATGAGGTAAATAAATATCAAACGCTGTCATACGGATATGTGCGCTTCTGCGAATTGCCAATGCAGCAGATAATACTACCATGTAAGACATAAGTGTTAAGATAATTTCTTCCGTCCAGGGGGAGTTCGGAATAAGGGAAATATATCTTCCCAATACAGCATAAATAGCAAGCAATATATCCACGGTCAAAAGAAGTTTGCATATAAAAAGCATAATCTTATAAATCATGTCATATGCCGGTTTTGCTTTGTCAAGTTTGTTAAAAATTGCGGGCATTTTTCTTCCTCCATCTAAATTTTTTCAAAAAAGAGCACAGAGAGTGTGTTCTCTCTGTGCTCCGAAAACATACTACCTAAGAACTTTAACTTTCTTAATTTTACTGCATATCTAAGATCTGCTGATATAAATCTTCCATACCAACTGTCTGCTCTGCAATAACGTCTTTAACAGCTTCCTGCCAAGGAGCTACATCTTCAACTTCAACGATGTTGATGCCATCTGCTTTGAGCTCTTCAAGAACTTTGTTTTCAGCTTCTTCAGAAAGCTGACGGTTGAATTCAGATGCAACCTTACCGGCTTCTGTTAACCAACCCTGCTGTTCTTCTGTTAAAGAATCCCAAGCTGCGTCAGTAATAACTACCTGGATAGCACCAAGTGTATGTCCGTCAAGGATCATGTTAGGAGCAACTTCCTGGAATGCATTGGACTTGTAGTTTGCGATAGGCTGTTCAGCGCCATCAACAACACCTGTCTGTAATGCAGAGTAAAGTTCGTTGAAAGATACAACTGTAGGAGATGCACCAAGACCCATTACAAGACCGTTCATAACAGGGTCATCACCAACACGGAGTGTCATACCTGCCAAATCTTCAATGCTGCTGATTTCTTTAACTGTGAAGAAATGACGGAAACCTTCTTCTCCGTAGAAGAGACCTCTGATACCTGTTCCGTTTTCGTGGGGTTCAAGAAGGAATTCTGCTGCTAAATCACTTGTAGCGAAATTCCAGAAATGCTCACGGCTAACGAATGTGTAAGGAAGAGAGAGTAATTTAGATTTTTCTCCGCCGTAGCTTGTTAAAGCGAATGCGGAAATACGGGACATCTGAATTTCTCCTGCTCCACCAAGCATAGAGTCAAGTACGTCGTTTTCAGAACCAAGTACACCACTTGCCTGAACGTCAATGATAACTGTACCGCCGGATAACTCTTCTACTGTTTCTTTGAACTTAGTAGCTGTCTGTCCAACGATAGAGTCTAAGGGGTTAACCTCAGCGTAAACCAATGTTACTGCATCAGCTGCGGGAGCTGCTTCATCTGCAGGAGCTGCTTCATCAGCAGGTGCTGCTTCTTCTGTTTTTGCTTCTTCAGCGGGAGCTGCTTTTTCTGCGGAGCCGCCACATCCAACTAATAAAGAAGCAACCATTGCTACACTTAAAAGTGCGCTTAATACTTTCTTTTTCATGAATAAATCCTCCTTTGAAATTTAACTTGCTTGTTTAGCAGTCAATTCAATTATAAAAAAAATAGTGTATAAATAAAACATGACAATTTTAATATCACTAGTAAATTTTAAACATTTTCACTTTCAAAAAAATGTACCTTGTACTTTTTACAAAATTTCCTCATGACAACAATTGCAATCACTGTCGCCAGCACACCGCACATCGTATTGCTGACTGCCAGACAAAAGCCAACCGTATTTGGTCCGTCAGTCCTTCCGCTTTCCGTAAAATTCTGTAAAAACCACAAAACCGGTGCACGGAATACAAAGACACGGCAAAAATTCATGCAAAGTGTCAATTTTGTTTTTCCAAGACCATAAAGAAGGCCAAGTACCGCAGAATAAACTCCCAGTGGGACAATAGCAATTGCTTCATACCTATATATATGTGCAATCATCCCTGCAAATTCCACATTATTTGCTGCGGCAAGCAGGGATATCGGACCTAAAAGCACCAAAGAAAGCATCACCACAAGAATTCCTTCAAGAATATCGGCCATCAGCATACATTTAAAGGCACTGACCACACGCTTAGGTTTGTCTGCCCCCAGATTCTGACTGATAATAGAAGAACCTCCCTCCTGAAAACCGTTTTGCGGAGTAAGGGTAATTCCACTAATCTGGTTCGATACCGCTGTTGCACCCACGGTGTCCGGATGATAAGCAAGGTCAGGATTGGTACACATGGAATTGACATATACCCTCCCGAGTGAAAAAGCAAACTTTTCCACAAACACAGGGAAGGACAGTTTCAGCATCGGTCCCGTTATTTCACGTCGGAAGGTCACTTCCTTCCATGAAAAGCTAAATACATTGTCCTTTCTGCTCATAAAAACAAATGCTGCCACAAGGATAATACTGCTCGAAAGCAGGGTTGCCACCGATAACAGATTAATATGCGGCTTTCCAAATCCCAAAGGCTCAAAGCCAAACACAAACAATGCCGTAAGCAGCAGTTTGGTAACCGTTACACATATGTTCAGCCAGAAAATACGTTTGGAATTTCCTCCGGCTCTCTCCACGGCAATATACACGCTGTTAAAAAAGCTAAGTACCATGGAAATCAATTCCAGAATAAAATAAGTGCGCCCCTGTGCGATTAAGGCTTCCGGTGTATGAAACAGGCGCAAAAACGGCTCTGCAAGTGGTATTAAAACAAGTAAAAGTCCCCCTCCCAAAAAGCCGCATAAGGCAAACAACGTGCTGACCTGTTTTTTGACCAGTCTGTAATCTCCCGCCCCGAAGGCCTGACTGACTTTAATACCGGCGCCGACAGAAAGGCCGCCGCCAAGGGCTGAAATCATCGTGCTGATTTGTGATAAATAAGCCACTGTTGTCACTGTCGAGGAACTGATATAGGACGCCATCATGGTATCTAAAATTCTGAACAACTGGTTTAAGCTCTGATACAGTGTCAGCGGCAAACAGACATACAGCATTACCTTCCACATGTTGCCGTTTAATGAAAAATCCCTAAAGTCCTTTTCCTTACCGGATAATGCACCATTCAATTTATCTGCCTCCCCAAACGTCTCTTACGCTTTTTATCCTTTTACAATTGCCTCGATCTTTGCTAATTCCTCATCTGAAAATGCAGGGCTATGCAGCATCCCGATATTGTCCGGAATCTGCTCCGGTCTGGACGCACCGATTAGTACACTTGTTATGGCCGGATCCCGATAAACCCATGCAAGTGCCATCTGTGCCAGATTCTGTCCACGCTCCTTTGCCATTTCATTCAGCAAACGAATCTTCTCCATTTTGCTTTCTGTCAGGGATGATTCGCGAAGATAACGGCCATCACGTTTCATGCGGCTGTCCTGTGGGATTCCGTTTAAATATTTATCAGTCAGCATGCCCTGTTCAAGCGGTTTAAAGGCAATGATTCCCTGACCGTTTTCCATGGCAAACTGCTTTAATCCGTTGTTTTCAATCTTACGGTTTAAAATAGAAAAGCTGTTCTGATGCAACACAAATGGTGTCTTATTTTCCTTAAGAATTGCCGTCGCCTTTGCAGCATGCTCCGCATCATGATTGGAAATCCCCACATACAGTGCTTTTCCGCTTCTAACCGCATGGTCTAATGCAAGCATGGACTCTTCTAAAGGTGTTTCATCATCCATGCAGTGAAGGTAAAAAATATCCACGTAATCAAGTTTCATGCGTTTAAGACTTTGATCAAGGCTGGCCAGCAGATGTTTCCTGCTTCCTAACTGTCCGTAAGGTCCGTCCCACATTTCGCATCCTGCCTTGGTGCTGATAATTAACTCATCACGGTGCCTCTTAAAATCAGCTTCCATGATACGTCCGAAATTTTCTTCCGCACATCCCGGATCCGGTCCGTAATTGTTCGCTAAGTCAAAATGAGTAATCCCGTTGTCAAATGCAGTATACATTAACGCTTTCATGCTCTCAGTCGTATTGTTTTTTCCAAAGTTATGCCAAAAACCGAACGATATTGCCGGCAGCTTAAGGCCGGTATTTCCGGCCCTTTCATACTTCATGTTGTCATATCTTCCTTTTGCCGCACGATACATAGCTTCCTCCTAGAATTTTGAATTCAGAATATCGATATCCGCAAAGCTTTTTTGTCCGCCGATATGTAAACTTTCCGTCAGTTCAATATCCACAGGCACATTGATTAAGCTGTCACCGTCATACCAATGTTCCCACTTACCGTTCAATGCTTTGGTTCTGTCCATTCTGATTTTGGAGAGGGCAAATACTGCCTCCTCAATATAGTTTTCGTATTTTACATCATCTCTTTTACTTCTTCTGTCAGCAGCAGCCTTGCAAAGATTATTAACCCAGGTATATAAGCCCATAATGATTTCCATCTGAACAATCATGTTGCTGACAAAGAACTGTTTTCTGTATTTAGGGACAGTATCTAATGCAACAATAGCCTTATTATACAGTTTTTTAAAGTTTACAATTCCTTTTTCTGTCGCATTAAGGTAATAAGCAATGAACGCATCCGTGGAATCAAAATCAAACAGCCGGGTGTTCTGAATATCAATTTTTTTCAGCTCATCTCCCTTAATAATCTCCATTAACTGCAATGCCACACGTCTCGACATACCATCCATAAACATCATCTGTCCCGGGATGATGGAAGCATCCATTTCGTAGAAGCTCTTATAGTATTCCTCGTAAATACCGGCAAGCTGCGCAGGGTCTTCCACTTCGTATTCTTTCTTACACCAGTCAAGTCGGTCCTCTTCTACGTCAAACCTGTCAATATCCCATGTGATATCTGCGATGGAACGGATTGTATAAACAAATTCCCTGAAGTTTGCAACGTTTAAAATGGAATAGCAGTTATCACCTTTTTCTACCGCATCCTTGTAGTTGTAGTAAATTTTTTCCGGGCTGTTTCCCTGCACTAAGTGAGGCCCACAGCCCCAAAAGCCTACATGATAATATACACCATAATCACGCATTTCTTCTCTCGGAGTTGTATAATAGCCTTCTCCCCACATCTGTTCAGGAGCAAAGTCTGCAAATACTACGATCGTACCTTCCGGGAAAGTAAGTGCATTTTCTTTATAGAGTCCCATGCCTTCCATCCACAAGGTGGAAGAAGACAGAATTTCCTTTCCGGGATTTTCTTCTTTTATAATGTCAAGCTGTTTCTGAATGGCTTCAGAAATCAGTTTGCCTCTGTCCTTTGTGCTTGTCGGAATTCCTGCGGCATTGTACCAAACCGGTCTGTCGCCTCTGCCTCTTAACCCCAGCTGCCAGATGATATTATCATATTTAGACCATTTGCGGATGTACTCTCTCCATAGCATTTCGTAATTTTCTTTGTATTCAAAATAATTGATATCATCAATACCGCGTTCTTTCCAGTAGCGGTCCATGGTAAACTGATGCACGCCTACAGGCTCCTGATGGTGCATGGAAATATACATACCGCGTTCCGTAATCAGCCTGATTAAATCCTCTTCTGCGGGATTTTCCACATCCAGATGTGAGCAGGGAATAAGCAGGTTTTGTTTTAAACGAAGCCCTGTTTCCACAAGCATTTCAAGCGTATGTGCATAATCATTATGAAAATGATATCCCTTTTCCGGGACATCTCCCTTGCAGAAGCCTTCCATCAAGTCTTCATCATTAATAAACCATCCCCTGAAGCGAAAGCTTTCCGGTCCTTCCGAAATACAGACAGACGGAATTTCCACTTCCCTCTTCTTTGCCGGTATATGGTCTGTCCACAAATACAAAGGGTCAACCCCCAGAAACTGCTGGGAGAATTCATAAATCCCCCACATGGTTCCCCTCTCATCACTACCTGCAATAAGCAGTGTATCCTCCTTTTCACCGATGGTTCTTATCGTATAATATTCCCACCTATCTTTGATATCGGATACATCTATCTGATTCTGCTCAAGAAAATTTACAAATCTGTGATTTTTTAAGGTTCCGATAATCACACTGCCACTAGCGTCTAAAGGTAAAAACTCTTTTACAACCGTCTCCTTATCTCCAACAGTTCTGATATCCTTCCTTAAATCCTTTACGGCATTTCCGATACACACATTTTCAAAACAATCATAGTAAATATCTGCCACTAATTCTTCGCTAAAAAGCTTAAACATAACTGCCTCTCTTTCTTTTACCTCATATAAACAATTTTTTTATTGTCAGCTGATTCTTCCCTTCTCCCGCAATTCGTCCGTTGCCGCTGACATTTACCAAAACTTCGTTCTCCGAAAACAACATTTCCTTCGGAAGTATAATTACAAAGTCTGCGCACTGCATGCGTCTGTTCATGGTAATGGTAAAGACAACATCCGCAGGTGTATCTGTCGTATACAGAATATTATCTAATGACGGATTTATTTTTATCATATCCATTTATTAATTATCTCTGCCTTCATTTTTTCGATATTCAGAGGGTGTACATCCCACTTTTTTCTTAAACACCTTATTAAAGTAGAAGTAATCTTTATATCCTACCATTTCACAGGCATCAGAAATGGTTGTCTTCCGATATTTCAGCAGCTCACAGGCATTACTGATTCTGATGTCCGTCAGGTACTGCGAAAATGTCATATTTTTATATTTTCGGAAAAGTTCACAACAATAGCTCATGTTAATATAGAATTTATTACACAATTCCTTCAGTAATAAATCCTCAGAATAATGTTTATCAATATAGCGAAGCATTTCAAAAAACTTGTCATTTACCGTACCTGTTCTGTCGCTTCCCTCCTGTGAAAACCACCCTTTCAGGTAGTCACTCATTTCCCTGATATCTGCGAACTGTTCGGTCAGCCCATAAACATCCAGGCTTTCCAGGACTCTGTTGTCATCCTGATGCATTATGACAGAACGCAATGCAATTCTGTTCCATAAATAAACAGCATCCGCAACTCCCATGTGTTGTCCGGCAAACATTTGGGGCAGTTTCTCCATCATATCCTCCAGCTGCTGAAATTTTCTGTCATCATAAAGCGACATGATGATTTCTTCGATATGATTTGTTACATGATTCTGCGGCCTCTTGTACTCAAAAACCTTATCCTCCGGATAAACAAAAAAATCTAAAATGGTATTCTCTGCCTCCTGTATCATCTGTGCACAAAAGTCCGGTGATTCATTCACCCTGCTTAATGCCGCCTTTTCTATTTCTTTATCAATCATCCTTAAATTTTCGTAAATGTCTCTTGTTTTATCATCACTGTAATTCATGATATAAACAACTTTTCTCGGTCCGACCTTTAAACAGGTTGAATTGCCTTTTTCTCCTAAATCAAAGTCTCTCTTTGGGAAATCCGGTTTTTTATAATATACAAGCACGGTTTGAAAGTTTTCATAAAGCGGTTTTTTGTATGTCTTCTTTAACAGATCTGCAATTCCCGTCTTGTTATCCCTGATTAAAGAATAAATTTCCAAATCATTGGCTTTGTTTTTGCTCTCCAGCTTATGAATGATTTTGTCAAGAGTCTTTTTCATGGCATTTTTGTCAAATGGCTTTAGCTGATAATCAATGGCTCCTTCCTGCAATGCCTGCTGGACATACGAAAATTCGGCAAAGCCGCTGATGACCACAAATTCCGTCACGATGCCACTCTCCCTGACTTTTTGTATCAACTCGATGCCATTAATCTCGGGCATACGTACATCCGTAAATACCACATCAGGATTCATTGTACCTATTTTTTCCAAAGCATCAACAGGACTGGTCGTCTCATATACCACATCAAACCGTTCTGAGTATTCTTCTAAGATTTTCCGTATGCCAATCAATGACCAAGGCTCATCATCCACCACTATTACCCGATACATAGTTCCCCCTCTTTAGTTCCCCCTATTTTAGTAGTTCGTAATTTCAAGTAAACCGCTTCTCAACACAGGAATCTTATGTACTCCCTTAAAAAGATGCGTTTCTTCTTCTCCCGTCACCTTACCGCAGCAATCCCATGTCTTTATCTTTACCTTGCAATCCTGTTCAATTTCCAGATATAGGAACTCCTTCTTCGTTGCATTAATAATCATACTTTTATTTTTTTTCATATCGGGGTGAAGAACCTTGTTGTTCGCATAAACACCGATAATTTCTGTTTCATCATCATATGCCTTAATGACCGGATACAGAAAATGCGGCTCATAAGGGATCCATTCGGATTCCAGCAACAGTTTTCTGTTATCTACCGCAAACTTCATCCAAAAGGCTGTCATTTCTTTATGTCCGGGATTCATATTTTCGATGATGTTGGAAAACTGAATCACGCCAAAAATGGTATTCAGAATCTGCAGGGCAGCATCTTCAACGCTTTCTTCCCTATGCCATGTAATCATATCGGAATGTACCGCTGTATTTCCGCTAAGCAGACGTAAATCCACAATTCCGACTCTGTTCGTCGTAATGTCGCTCGGGCAATCGGAAACGCGAAACATATTCCCGAAACGTCTCATTCCGGGACCGACGTATCTTTGTCTGAACTCAATCATAATGTCAGGCTTAATTGCCTTAAGTCTTAACATGATGTCTGTCATAAGTCTCTCTGTCGCTTCCTGCACGCAGCTATAATCCATTTCAGGCATCACCTTATCACTGTCCTGCATTTTAAAACGATCAATAAAGTCAAGTTTAAAACCGTCTAAATCATACTCTTTTAAAGCTTTCTCATAAATACCGATTAAAAATTCCCTTACATCAGGATAACGGGGGTCCAAAACACCTGTCGAGTTTTTTTCAACCTTACAAAGAATTTTATCTTTAAAACGTTCCCAATTTTTGGAAAAGTATCCTACAAAAGGAACGCTGTACCACAAAATATACTTCATGCCAATATCATGTACTCTTTTTACATGTTCACGCATATCCGGAATTTTCTTTTTGCACACTTCCCAGTCACCGGTAAAGCCGTACCCGCTATTCGTATCCTCTGTCTGCCAGCCATCATCCACAATGATGGTATCCATTCCCAGTTCTTTCGCCCTTACGCACTCTCTTTCCAGTTCATCTGCACTGATTTCCTGATGATAGTTGTACCAGGAAGAATACATCGGTCTTCTTGCAATATCAGGCACATCCATTGGTGCAATCGCAAGCACCTTTTCCCACCATGCTCTGACATCATCCAGCACCTGATAGTACGGAATCTTTCTGAAATCGGCTCTCACAAGCAATCTGTCTGAATTTCTTCCCACAAACTGCTTTAGTCCCATAGAAATTTCACCTGCCACATTATTCCTGCCGTCATCCACACCGAAACGCACACAGCTCACCTTCTTTACTTCATCCGTTGCAAAGGTAAAGGTATTTTGGTCATCCGAATTAAACAGCAATGCAACCGGTGCGGAATCTGTCAGCATGCACTTTAAATCCAGCCTCCAGTCAGCATCAAGCACTCTCTTAGAGCGGCTGTTAGGATGCCACATATACTGTACGTCCACGCAAGGTATTATCCAAAGCAGTGTTACTATGGAATCGTCCCGTTTTGCCTGTTCCTCCTCCCAGGCAAGAAAAAATTCGTATTCATAAACATCTTTTTCCACTTCTCGTTTGTTCATCTTTACCGTAAGATCAATGTTGGAAAATACCGTTACATCATCAAATTTCCTAATTTCATTTGAATATTTCATATTCTCTCCTGTTCTGTTTTTTCATTGTACTAAAGATACTATCGTGAACATTATACACAGTAAAAGTCATTTATCATATGAACATATTTCGTAAATATATGAACAAATTTGGGGTTTCATTCGCCTTTACGGCTCCCTTGTCCCTACCACATCAAGATTTCTTTCAAAAACATTCGACAGCTGAATCGTATCGCTGTAATTGACATTCGTTTCGCCATTAACGGAAATCTGCACTTTATTTACATTTGACAATTCAGCAAGTGAATTGGTAATTGCATAAACCGGGATTTCGGAAGATACATGATAAATCTTATCCAAAAATCCGTCGTCCAGGTTTACATAACATATTCCATCCTTAATGGCCACACTCACTACCTTTGTTTCAGGATTAATGACCGGATATGCCGCATTGCTCTGTGCCGTACTTATATCATTTTCCTTCGGTCCTGCAATAATTTCTTCCACTATCTGACGCTCCAGCGGAATATTACTGCTATAGAGCACATTTCTATTGACGGTGGTAAGTGCATTTCCCTCTTCATTCGCAAAATACAGTTGTAATTTTACTCTTTCATAAGTGTTAATTTCATTCCCTGCATTATCAATAAAAGTTTCCTGATTCATAACTCCCACAACCGTTCCCGAAGCATCCGTCAACGGTTCTTCGTTCACCAGAAAAGAAACATTGTCAACACCGTGCACCTGCATCATCGTCCTTACAATAGCCGCCCTTACAAGAATTTCCGTAATAATTTCCTGTTTCTTATAATTTTCATCAAAATCAAGATAAAGCTGTCCCTCTGAAAGCTCATACCCCGTAAGTACAACATTTCCCGTTATGGGTGGATGATACGCAAGCTTCTCCGGAACCGTCTTTAGCTGCGTAATCAATTCCTCCAATATATCCTGTTCTCTGCCGGCTTCCGTTTCATAATCATAAAAAAGCACACCCGTCTCGTCTTTGTTTACATAATATATCCTATACGTTGTTTTTTCATCCTGTTTCTCCTGCATGCATGCGGCAAGCAGCCAATTCATGGAAAGAACCAAAAGGAGTATTAAATAATATTGTTTTCTCTTTATCATACCTCTGCACTCCATTATATAATCACATGTGTAAGCGGAATTCTTACCACAAATTTCGTTCCTTCTCCTACCGTGCTCTCCACTTTGATGGAGCCTCTGTGAAGCAGAACTGCACTTCTTGCAATGGCAAGTCCCAGACCTGTACCGCCGATTTCACGGGAATGGGATTTGTCCACTCTGTAAAAACGCTCGTAAATCTGTGCCAGTGATTCCTCGGGAATTCCAATACCCGTGTCCGCCACCTCTACGGTGAAAAACTGATGGTCTGCATCCAGTGTAACTGCCACCTTACCATGTTCCCTGTTATATTTAATGGCATTTTCAATCAGGTTTGTCAAAATAAGGGACATTTTCACCTCATCCACCTCTGCCACCACTTCTCTCGTGCTTACCAGTAACAGCTCGACATCATTCTTTCTGGCAATAGGCCGCAGACGCTTTAAGATAATTTCCGTCAGTTCATTCATATTTACCGCACTGATGCTTAGCTGTGCAGCATCTTTATCCAGTTTCACCAGTGCCAGAAGATCATTGATAATTTTATTTTCACGCTCAATTTCTTCTGCGATATCCTCCATAAATTCCCTATACAGCTCTGCAGGCGCGTCCTGCTGTGCTATGAGTGAATCTGCAAGTACCTTAACTGAAGTCATAGGTGTTTTTAATTCATGAGATACATTCTCCACAAATTCCTTACGCGAATCATCTGCAATCCGCATCCGATTCTGCAAACTGTTAAATGCATCCACAATATCCTCAGTTTCCAAATAATCCGGAACTGAAATCGGTTCCTTTGTATATCCTTCTTTTATCTCGCCTATGGCCTGTGATATTCTTCCAAAAGGACGTACCAGTACATTTGCCCAAAATGCCGCCATAGCCAAAATACAGATAACCATAATAATCTCAATAATCAAAGCCTTACGATTCAGGATATCCATGGTAGAGGTAATAATATCCGTAGAAACACTGGTCAGCATAACCCCCCTTACCAATTCCGTCCCGACAGGTATGGCTTCTGTTGCCATTTGCTGCGAAACTGTTTCCACAATGGGAGTCGTGATTTCCATGAAACCGTTTTTACTGTCATAATTTGCAATATTCGTACCCTTAAAGCACTGGATTACCTCAGTAGAAATAATCGTCTTCCCTTCACTTATGCCATATGTATCCTTAATCACCTTAAGATTGCCGTTAACAATCAGCACACGGCCGCTATACAGATTGGAAAGCTGCTCCAATTCTGCGTTAATTACCTCGGACGAGGTGTCCTGCATGTAATTATAAGTAATTAAATGATTGGCAATGATTTTGAGCTGATTCTGCACATCTGACTTACGCACTTCCACTGCACGGTCCTCATAGCTTCCCATAATACTCGCCCGGATAATAAAGCCAGGAATCAGACCTACAAGAAAAATAATGATAAAAAGGCGGACCTTTA
Source organism: uncultured Lachnospiraceae bacterium (assembly GCA_964458255.1). Classification (GTDB taxonomy): domain Bacteria; phylum Bacillota; class Clostridia; order Lachnospirales; family Lachnospiraceae; genus Suilimivivens. The sequence goes on from CAYWHY010000008.1 coordinate 37,732, forward strand.
AGCTCCGCCAGATTTTTAATTCCAGAAAATTTTTTTTAATTTTTTGAATCATATTAACACCTATGCAAAATAATAACCTACGCCCCATTTAGTATGTACATATTTGGGTTCACTCGGGCTTACTTCAATCTTTTCACGTAATCTCCTGATATGTACATCTACCGTTCTTACATCTCCCGGATACCCTTTTCCCCAAACCAGTTTAAGAAGATTTTCCCTGCTGTATACTTTGTTGGGATTACGAACCAAAAGCTCTAACATTTCAAACTCCTTGGCTGTTAGGTTAATCTCCCTGCCGGCTACGTAAACACGTCTTCCCTCACAATCAAGACGCATATCTCCGCTTTCAATTATCTTTTTTTCTTCCTTCGGTTTAAATACGGTACGACGCATAATCGCTTTGATTCTGGCTTTCACCTCCAGAATGTTGAAGGGCTTGGTAATATAATCATCTGCACCATACTCCAACCCGAGAATCTTGTCCATGTCCTCGCCTTTCGCCGTCAGCATTACAATGGGAACTGATGAAAATTCCCTGACCTGCTGGCATACCTCAAAGCCATTTAATTTGGGAAGCATCACATCTAACAGGATAATATCATATTGATTGTCCTTTATCTTCTGAAGTGCTTCTTCTCCGTCATAAGCACATTCTACTTCCATACCATCCTGTTCTAAGCTGAAACGAATACCTTTTACTATTAATTTTTCATCATCAACAACTAAAACTTTTTTTCCCATGTCCTGTTCCCTTTCAATCAAACTGTGGGGCAAAATGGTTTATTTCCCTTAAGAAACAGTAATACTGTCTTTAATCTTGTCAAACAACCCCTGCTTAATCCCCTCGACATTCATAATTTCTTCTATGGACCGGTAATTTCCCTTTTTCATCCTGTATTCTACAATATTCCGGGCTTTTCCTTCTCCGATGCCTGAAAGAGTACATAGTTCTTCCTCGGTAGCCGTGTTAATGTTAACAAGTTTTTTCCCGTCCGTTTCTTTTATTGCATCCCCTGTGATTCCAATTTGTTTTTTTTCGAAATCTTCTGAACATTTTTGGACTTCACCAACGGTGGGAATATAAATCTGTATACCGTCTGTCACCTTTTGAGCCTGATTAACATAAGTCTCATCTGCTTCTTTTGTAAAGCCACCTGCCTTTTTTACGGCATGATAAATTCTTTCCTCTTTTGTGAATTCATAAACACCGGGATTGTTCACGGCACCGCAAATATGTACAAATATCTTTGGTTCCTCCGAATCTGAAACAGGCTCCTGTTCCTCTTCCTTTATCACAGCTTTCGTATTTTCGGCATTTACCGTTTCAGTCTCTTTTTCACTTTTTCCTGCCGTACTGTCCTGCTGCCTGTTTTCTGCCTGTTTACCAACATCTGTCAAATAAATGGTTTCCTCTTTTTTGCAACCCAAAAACATGCACAACAGCACCGCCAATATACCTGCCAATATCTTATATTTTTTGTTTTTCACCGTCATATTCCTTTCTGCCTGCGCGCAGAACCCCCCTATAACGATACTCTATCATTGTAAAGTAAAATTAACGGTTTTACAAGGGCATTTCTCTATTTCCATTTAAAAATCGCAACACCCGCAATGGCAATCAGCATACCGAAAATCTTTCTCCATTCAAGCGGCTGTTTTTCCACGCCGAATACGCCTAAAAGCTCTATTACGTACGCCACAATCAACTGTGCTATCACTATGAGCATGGCCGATCTGGCAGGTCCCATCATCTCCATGCTTTTAATAACGGTATAGGTAATAAATGCTCCCATGCTACCACCTAAGAGCATATATTTAGGTTCTACCTTCAGCAGGGTAGCGAAAGATGTCCTGTCCGAAAAAAGCCATGCCGCCATGCAAACCGCAAATGCTGACACTTGCACAAAGGCGCTTGCCACCCATATACTTGTAGTTTTATTTACCTGTGTATTAAACACTCCCTGAATACTCATCAGTGCTCCTGAAATTATGGCAATCAAAAAACCAGTCATACCGGGCCTCCTTTTTATTTTTAATCATGCCCATATGACCGGTTTCTATTCATTCTTCCCTATATTCTTCTTCGTCATCCTCTTCCTGCGGCTCTTCAATATACGCTTCTGCGTATTCACGTCCCGTTATCTGCTGTTTCATCTGTTCCGATAACATTTTTAATCTCAGATTTGCATCCGTCCCATTCCAGACCTCTGAAAAGACAGCCTCAAGCTGCACCCAGAAGTTACTGGTTTCTATCATCTTAGGCATGGAAATTGAGTTTTCATATTCTTTGGCGAATTCCTCTAATGCCTTGTATCCATAATCCATATCCTTTAGGGCAGACACCTTACCCGTTCTTGCATACAGAATATCACTGTATTCCGCCGTCAGAAATCGTGCAAAATCATTGGCCTCTTCCTGATTCTCACCGTATCCGTTGATGACCACGCAGTTCGTCATCGATAAAGACCTGGTCGGCATATCATCATTGATATTCGGTGTCTGTGTAATACCGTAATCATAGGCAAACAAACCGTCCTCCTTTGCCTGTTCTAACCTCGATACCACATCCGTAGTCGCCACAGTAAATACTATTTTACCGGAAATAAACTCATCAATTACCTTTTCATAACTGATTTCGCTGGTATCAATAGAAAAGAACTGATTTAATTCTTCATAGGCACGCATACTTTCAATCGCATTTCTGTTGTAAATATTAATCTGTTCAATATCCCAGCCTGCTTCGCCTCCCATGTTAATGGCCGCGCCTATAAAGAAATAATTATAAAAAATATCCGTCACATCCCATTTAAAAATGGCTTCCACTCCCTCCGGGGCATCATAATTATCCGCAAAAGTTTTAATTTCTTCAATCGTGGAGGGGAGAATCTCCTTCATTCTCTGTTCAATTTGCTGTCTGTCTTCTTCCGGTCTGTTCTTTACAGTTTCCTGCCCAGTCGCCTGTACGTCAGCCAAATCCCGGTCAGACTCCTGTGCAGCAAGCAAATCCTGTTCCGACTCCTGTGCAGCAAGCAAATCCTGTTCCGACTCTATCTGTTTCTTTGCCATATCCTCTAAATAAGTCTTGTTGTACAATAGGGAACTCGTCTCAAAATAAAAGGGATATCCGATAATCTTGTCCTTATAGGTTGCCGCCTGCAGGCCTGTCTTTATATAGACGTCTTTTAGGGAGGTTCCGTCATTTGTTTTTACCTCTTCCGCAAGTCCTGCCAGATATGCCTTTTCCAGAGAATCGTGTCCTAAAACAAACAAATCCGGAACCTCATCCGTAAGTGATGCTTTGTTAATTGCTTCGAGATATTCCAGTCCTGATGTAAGTACCGGCACCACTCTTACGTCATGACTTTCCGTATAAGTTACCGCTGCGCTGCTTAAATAAGAAGTGAGTACCTCATCCGTATACCAAATATAAAGTGTTTCTTTTCCATCCGAAAACAGGGGTTCCTGTGTTTCATTACTACCCCCTGTTCCAAATTTTGCTGTTGCAAAAACAAGTCCTGCCATAACAGCCAGAATACCTACTTTCGCCAGTCGTTTTTTCAGACTCATTTTGTTCTCCGTTTCTGCTATTCTTCTATGCAGGATACCAAAATTCCTATCATTTCGTCTACATTCTCTTTTGTAATAATAAGAGAGGGAACAAAACGAATAATATCCGCTCCCGCATTGATCAGTATCAGTCCTTTATCAAGTGCTTTTTCTATCATTTTTCCCACAGGCTTATTAAATACAAGTCCCTGCATAAGGCCCGCACCTCTTCTGTCTATAATGCAGTCATATTTTTCTGCCAGTTCATCTAACTTCTCTTCCAGATAAGGTGCCACCCGATTCACATTCTCTATTATATGGTTCTCCTCAAATAAATCAAGCACCATGTTAATGGCCGCTGTTGCCAAAGGATTGCCGCCATAGGTGGTTCCATGGTCACCGCTTGTCAAAGAATTTTGACCTACCTTCTCTGTCATAAGGAATGCACCTACCGGTACGCCACAGCCAAGTGCTTTTGCAGTAGTCATGATGTCAGGCTTAATACCGTATTTCTGCCATGCAAACATGTAACCGGTACGTCCCATACCGCACTGAATTTCATCTAAAATCAAAAGAATATCCTTTTCCTCACAAAGTGCTTTTACCTTCTTCATGAATTCCTCTTCAGCAGGATAAATACCTCCTTCTCCCTGTACGGTTTCAAACAAAATGGCACAGGTCTTATCCGTTATATTGGCAAGTACACTTTCAAAGTCATTCATTTTTGCGAAACGGATATTGCCAATCATGGGCTGAAATGCCTCTCTGTACTTTGGATTGCCTGTTACGGAAAGTGCACCCATGGTTCTTCCGTGGAAGGAATGCTCCATAGCAATAATTTCATGGTCTGTCTTACCATCTTTTAGATAAGCATACTTTCTTGCTGCCTTGATAGCACCTTCTACGGCCTCCGCACCGCTGTTGGTAAAGAATACCCGGTCCATGCCGGAAACTGCTTTCAGTTTCTTTGCCGCTTCAATGGCAGGCACGTTGTAATAATAATTGGAGGTATGTATTAACTTATCAATCTGTCCTTTTAAGGCATCATTATATTTTTGATTATTATATCCCAATGCAAATACCGCAATGCCGGACACAAAATCAAGATATTTTTTCCCTTCAATATCATAAAGATACACGCCATCTCCCTTATCAAGGACTACCTGATAACGGTTGTAAGTATGTAAAAGTGCTTTTTCAGCTTCATCAATATACTGTTTTGTCGTTTCCATGTTATTTTCCTTCTTTCTTATTTTTCAGCCATGCTCTGCTTATCTTCATCCTTGATAATAGCTGTTCCGACTCCCTCATTGGTAAAAATTTCAAGAAGCAGGCAATGAGGAATTCTTCCATCAAGAATATGCACTCTGTTCACACCGTTTTTGATTGCGGAAGTACAGTTATTAAGCTTCGGGAGCATACCGCCGCCGATAAATCCTTCTTCAATCAGAGCATCCGCATCAGAAGCCGTAATTCTGGAAATAAAAGAATCCTTGTCATTAATATCCTTGTAAAGTCCTTCAATATCTGTCAAAAATACCAGTTTATCGGCACCTACTGCTTTTGCGATGGCACAAGCCGCATCATCCGCATTGATATTATAAGTCTGACATTCATCATCAAGACCGATGGGAGCTACAATAGGTAAGTAATCATTTTCCAAAAGATCATACAAAATTTTAGCTTTTACTTCTTTCACATCACCAACAAAACCGATATCCTGTCCATCAGAATATTTTTTCTGAACGTTTAAAAGTTTTCCGTCTTTACCACTGATACCAACTGCTTTAACGCCAAGTTCCTCTACCATGGTCACCAGAGATTTGTTCACTTTGTTTAACACCATCTCAGCAATTTCCATAGTCTCAGCATCCGTCACACGAAGTCCGTTGATAAACTGTGCTTCCTTGCCCACCTTGCTTACCCAGCGGCTGATTTCCTTACCGCCGCCGTGCACAATAATGGGCTTAAAGCCTACTAACTTAAGTAATGTAACATCCTTAATTACATTCTTCTGCAGTTCTTCATTGCTCATGGCACTGCCGCCGTATTTTACTACAATAATTTTTCGGTTAAATTTCTGTATATAAGGAAGTGCTTCTATTAAAACCTCTGCTTTTTTTAGTACCTGTTCCATATCCTTGTTCATACCTGTTCTCCTTTTATCCTATTATCACATCAATTTCAGCTTCTGTAATCCGCATTGATTTTTACATAATCATAGGTCAAATCGCAGCCCCATGCAGTTGCGGTTTTCTCCCCCATCTTCATATCCGCAATCACTGTTACTTCAGGCTCGGAAAGAATTTTGGTTGCTTCCTCTTCGCTGTAGCCGGTCGAAACGCCATCTTCATAAATTTTTATTTTACCTGCCTTACTTTCAAAGTAAAGGTCAATCTTTTCAGGATCAAACTGCACCCCTGAATAACCAAGTGCACAAAGAATTCTTCCTGCATTGGCATCATGTCCGTAAATCATGGCTTTTACCAGGCTGGAGCATACTACCGATTTACTTAATGTACGTGCATTTTCTTTCGTATCTGCACCGATAACCTTTGTTTCAAGAAGGGCGGTTGCCCCTTCTCCGTCCCCTGCCATCATCTTTGCAAGTGATTCATTTACATAATGAAGTGCTGCCTTAAACTCTTCGTATTCAGACGTTCCGTCTTTGATTTCCGGATTTTCTGCCATACCGTTTGCCATGACAAGCAAAGTATCGTTGGTAGAAGTATCTCCATCTACGGAAATCATATTGAAGGTATCCACAACATCCGCTTTTACTGTTTTAGTCAAAAGCTCTTTGGAAATTACGGCATCCGTTGTCACAAAACCAAGCATGGTACACATATTAGGATGAATCATACCGGAGCCTTTGCACATGCCTCCAACCGTCACCTTAACGCCGCCGGCTTCAATTTCCACAGCCACCTGTTTGGAACGTGTATCAGTTGTCATGATTGCTTCTGCTGCCTGTGTGCCGGCTTCCAGAGTTTCCGCTTTTGCCTTTGCAAGCTTTTCCACACCCGCTTCAATTCTGTCAATGGGAAGCTGCATTCCGATAACACCGGTAGATGCCACAAGTACGGAATCGGCAGGGATATTGAATGCCTTTGCTGCTGCTTTTGCCGTCTTATCACAATAAGAAAATCCTTCTTCACCCGTACAGGCATTTGCAATTCCCGCATTGATAATAACTGCCTGTCCGAAGGATGACTCCTCCACTACTTTTTTATCCCAAAGAACAGGTGCCGCCTTTACAACATTGGTGGTAAAGGTTCCTGCCAGTACACATGGCTTCTGACTGTAAACAATAGCCATGTCCTTTCTGTTTTTATATTTAATTCCTGCTTCTACACCTGCTGCCTCAAAACCTTTTGCTGCGGTCACACCGCCTGTTCTAACTTTCATGATACTACCCATTCCTTTCTGTTACCTGCAGTTTGACAGACTGCAGACATAATATTACATTTCTGACATCTGTTTTTCAAGTAAATACTCAGACAATTTATCAATACTGTAAAATAAGTTGTCCGGATTTTTCTTTTTTAAATCAGCTTCATTTACCGTGGTGCTCCACAATGCCGAAAGACAGGTAACCTTTACTTTCTGTGCCTGCGTCACATCAGATACGGCATCACCTATATATACGCACTCCTCGCAAGATAAATCATATTTTTTGAGCAGGAAAGTGAGTGCTTCTGCCTTGACGTTTCCTGTTTCGCTTCCGGTCAGTACATCACAGAAAGAATTTGTCAGTCCGAAATTCTTTAGTGTTATAGAACAGCACTTTTCACCTTTCCCGGTAATCAGTGCTACTTTTTTCCCTTGATCCTGCAATGCCTTAAGTAATTCTTTCATTCCTTCATAAGGCTGCCTGCACTCGGTATGCATTTCCTCATATACCTTGTAAAAATCGTTTAAGGCCTCCTTATGGTTTTTAGATAAAACTGCCTTTACCATCCCCTCTTCGTTAAGACCGAATGTTTCCACAATTTCCTCCTCCGTCAGAGTATGTCCCGCATAGGGCGAAACAGCCTTTTTAAAGGCTTTGATACACATCGGAATGGTTTCTGCAATAGTGCCGTCCAAATCAAACGCTACTAATTTAATCATCTGCTTTCTCCTCATTGATTCTCCGGATTACACTACAGGGATTACCTGCTGCAACACAGTTTTCGGGAATATCTTTGGTAACAACGCTTCCGGCACCTATCACACTCCCTTTACCGATGGTTACTCCCGGCAGAATAATCACTCCGCCGCCAATAAAACAACCATCACCAATTGTTACCGGCAGTGCATAGGTACGGCAGAAGTATTCACCGCTTTCTGCATTCCAATCCGGTGTCAATCTGTCTGCCAGTTCCACAGGATGTGTCGCTGTATATATCTGCACATTCGAGGCAATCAGAACATTATTTCCGATAGTGATTTTGTTACAATCCACGAAGGTACAGTTCATATTTACGGATACATTATTTCCCAGACTGATATTACATCCGTAATCACAGATAAAGGGTAAACCGACCGATACGTTTTCGCCGATACCCGCAAACAATTCCTTCAGTATCTGTGTTTTTTCTTTCTTCTGATTATATTCCAACGAATTATATTTTTTTAGCAACCGTCTTGTTTTATCTTTATATTGAAGGAAGATGGGATTATGGCAGTCATACCATTCACCTGCCAGACATTTTTCCGATTCTGTGTTCATAATGTCTCCTTTCATATTCCGGCATCACAATTCCGTTACCGGCATGCCACTGGTGTGCTCCACTATTTGTTATAATTAATAATATTCTCTTTATTTAACACAAAATCATAATAATTCAGGTCTTCTCTTTTGGTCCAGCCGATTTCATTCCAGAACGCATTGCCGATATCATTCCGGGTAAAGGCAATCAGCGAAACCTTACTGATTTTCTCCTTTTCAAGCTCCTGCATGCAGTACACTACCATACTTTTACCGATGCCGCGCATACGATAATCCTCATGCACACACACATGATAAAGGCAGCCTCTTCTGCCGTCATGTCCACAGAGAATACTTCCTACGATTTTTCCGTCTTCCACTGCAACCACACTGGTGGCAGGATTTCTCTTAAGGAACCGTTCCACTCCGATTTTGGAATCATCAATACTTCTGATTGCAAAGCCTTTGATGGTCATCCAAAGTTCATATACACCTTCATAATCCTCTATCGTCATTGTCCTTACTGTCATATCTTACCTCTTTCGTCCGCTGCTTTTTCTGCAACAAAAATTCATTCATCTTCCCCCACCAGATGTACCACTCTGTAATCGTGGTTTACATAAGGTAGGAACTTCTCAATTACATCTTGTGTATTTAAACGCATGCTTGCCGTGTTGACACAAGGGTGACAACCTAAAACCTCATCCTTAAGCACATCCTCGTCAATCAGCAAATTCACTCTGTTCTCTTTATCATTCATAAGTCCCATGATGCTGACAGAGCCGGGCGTAATATTCAGGAACTCTTCCATGTATTCTGCCGGTCCGAAGGAAAGCCTCGCGCTGCCAATCTGCTTTGACAGCTCCTTTGTCTTAAACTTCTTTTCCCCCGGCATCATAAGCAGATAAAACACCGTTTTCCGGGAATTGCACAAGAATAAGTTCTTACACATATGTATTCCTAATATTTCGTCCACGCCATGGCATGCCTCGATGGTCGCCATTTCTTCATGGTCCATTCTCTTAAACGGAATATCAAGTTCTTTCAGCAGCCTGTAAACTGCCATTTCTTTTTCCTGCCTTCCGTCCGGCGAAGGCACATCCTCATATAACGTTGCATCATGTATCAATTCATTCATCTGTCTAACCCCACTGCTTTTTCAACCGCAAAAATTACAACTGAAGTCCCTTATCCTCTTCACATCCCAGTATAATATTAAGGCACTGGATTGCAGCTCCCGACGCGCCCTTACCGAGATTATCAAACTGTGAAGAAAGCACGATTCTGTCTGCATTTCCCGTTACGAAAATCTTAAGTCCGTCCCAGCCTGCACACGCATTTCCCGCAAGCATATTTCCTTCGCCTGCCTGTGCATCAAGCGGCATCACCTTTACAAACTTCTGTCCTTTATAAAATTCGCTGAAAGCAGCATGCACTTCTTCCGGTGAATGTGCCTTCTTAAGCATATCTGTGTATAACGGTACAGACATTACCATTCCGCTGTAGTAGTTACAGATAATGGGGGAAAATAACGGTTCTTTTGCAAGCCCTGTAATCTTCTTCATTTCTTTTAAGTGCTTATGCTCCTGGGTAAGTGCATACTCTCTCGGTGCTTCAAAATCAATGGGGCGCTCACCTGCCTCGTAAGCAGCAATTACCTTTTTGCCGGCACCACTGTAACCGGAAAGTCCAAAAGCGCTGACAGGATAATCCGCGGGAAGAATTCCTTCCGAAACCATGGGATATACTAAGGAAATAAATCCTGTTGCATAACACCCCGGCACTGCAATTCTTTTTCCTGTTGCAATGGCATTTCTGTGAGAAGCAGACAATTCCGGAAACCCATATGCCCATCCCTCTTCCGTTCTGTGGGCGGTAGAAGTATCGATAATCGTTACATTTTCATTCTCTACCAAAGAAACTGATTCTCTTGCCGCCGCATCGGGAAGACAAAGAAACGTGATATCCGATTGGTTAATCAGACGTTTTCTCTCCGCCACATCCTTACGCAGTTCGGAAGAAATGGGTAAAATCTCTATGTCATCTCTTCCTTCAAATCTTTCATATATCCTAAGTCCGGTCGTTCCTTCACTTCCGTCTATAAAAATCTTTGTTTTTGCACTCATTTGTACCGACTTCCTTTCCTAAATAAAATAACGCACACAAAATAAATATACTCTTTTTAAGGAAAAATCTCAACTATTTTAAAAAGGCTATTGGGGTTAAAATATCCTAATAATGCTTTCTCTTGCAGCGCATATGCATAACTATACAACTTTTATGCATAATATGCAATGCTTTTTTGAATTTTATACAAAATTATAAACTTTTCTTTTTTAAATATGCAAAATAGGTATTGCATTTCTCTTTATTTTGTAGTATATTATGGCTTGTCGATAGAATAACTGTCTTTAGCAGGAAAAGGCAGTTTCAAAAATAACATATTACATATGGAGGCATTTATCATGAAAGAAAAAGTAATTTTAGCGTATTCAGGCGGTCTTGATACTACAGCTATCATTCCCTGGTTAAAAGAAAACTTCGATTACGAAGTTGTTTGTGTCTGCATCGACTGTGGACAGGAAGAAGAATTAGACGGTCTTGAAGAAAGAGCTAAATTCTGCGGCGCTGAAAAATTATACATTTTAGATGTAACGGATGAGTTCTGTGACGAGTATGTTGTTCCCTGTGTACAGGCACATGCTGTTTATGAAAACAAATATTTATTAGGTACATCCATGGCAAGACCTCTTATCGCAAAGAAGCTTGTTGAAATTGCTCGTAAGGAAGATGCTGTTGCTATCTGTCACGGTGCTACAGGTAAGGGAAATGACCAGATTCGTTTTGAACTCGGTATCAAAGCTTTAGCTCCCGACCTTAAGATTATCGCAGCTTGGAGAAATGATAAGTGGACTATGGATTCCCGTGAATCCGAAATCGAATATTGCAAGGCTCATGGAATTGACCTTCCTTTCTCAGCAGATTCCAGCTACAGCCGTGACCGTAACATCTGGCATATCAGCCATGAAGGTCTTGAACTGGAAGATCCCGCTAACGAACCTAACTACGAACATCTGTTAGTTCTTGGCGTAACACCCGAAAAGGCTCCTGAAGAAGGCGAATATGTTACCATGACTTTTGAAAAAGGTGTTCCCACTTCCGTAAACGGAAAGAAAATGAAAGTTTCCGATATCATTCGTGAACTGAACAAATTAGGTGGCAAGCATGGTATCGGTATTATTGATATCGTTGAAAACCGTGTTGTAGGTATGAAGTCCCGTGGTGTATATGAAACTCCCGGCGGAACCATTCTTTACGAAGCACATCAGCAGCTTGAAGAATTGATTCTTGACCGTGATACTTACGCTGCGAAAATGGATATGGGCAACAAGATGGCTCAGATTGTTTACGAAGGTAAGTGGTTCTCTCCTTTACGTGAAGCAGTTCAGGCTTTCATCGAATCCACACAGCAGTATGTAACAGGTGAAGTTAAATTCAAGCTTTACAAAGGCAATATTATCAAAGCCGGTACTACTTCTCCTTACTCACTGTACAATGAAAGTATTGCTTCCTTCACTACAGGTGACTTATATGACCACCATGATGCAGAAGGCTTCATCAACCTCTTTGGGCTTTCCACCAAAGTACGTGCCATGAAAATGCAGGAACGCGGTGAACTGTAAGATT
>CAYWHY010000009.1:0-40805 GCA_964458255.1 uncultured Lachnospiraceae bacterium
CATCTGAGCCTTTTTTCTTTGCCCAGTTTTTTCATAGGTCATTTGACACTATCGTCCGTTATACTTCCATAATGATAGGTAAAATCATAGGACGGCGTTTTGTCTTTTTCCATACATATTCACTTAGGGCATCCTTGATGGAACTCTTTAACTTTCCCCAGTCGGTAATGCCGCGCTCAAGGCATCCTTCTATTGCCTCACACGCCACTATTCTGGCTTCTTCCATTAATTCATCAGATTCCCTGACATACACAAATCCCCTCGACACAATATCCGGTCCGCATACCAGTTCATCCGTTGCACCATCAAGTCCAAGAACAACAATGATAATACCATCTTCCGCCAGATGTTGTCTATCCCTAAGTACAATATTGCCTACATCCCCCACTCCGAGACCGTCTACCAGGATATCCCCGACAGGCACTTTCCCGACCACGGCAGCTTTTTCTTCCGAAAGTTCCAGTACATCACCGGATTTCAAAATGAAGATATTTTCTTTTTTCATACCTAAGTCTTTCGCAATTTTTGCCTGTGCCATCAGATGCTTGTATTCACCATGTACCGGTATGGAATACTTAGGATGAAGCAACGTATACATCAGTTTAATCTCTTCCTGACAGGCATGCCCGGAAACATGTACATCCTGAAAAATAACATCAGCCCCTTTTTCCAGCAATTCATTAATTACATTAGTTACCGCTTTTTCATTTCCGGGAATGGGGTTCGACGAAAAAATAACGGTATCCTTTGGTCCGATGGAAATCTTTCTGTGATTATCGCCCGCCATACGGCTAAGGGCTGCCATACTTTCCCCCTGACTTCCGGTGGTAATAATTACCGTCTTTTCATCAGGATAATTTTTAAGCTGCTCGATATCAATTAATGTGTGTTCCGGAATACTCAGACATCCTAAGCTGGTTGCTACCTCAATGATATTTACCATACTTCTGCCTTCTACCACTACCTTACGGTCAAATTTGTAAGCAGAATTTATAATCTGCTGTACACGGTCTACATTAGATGCAAAGGTCGCAATAATGATACGGGTATTTTTGTGTTCCTCAAAAAGTGCGTCAAAGGTTCTACCGACAGAACGCTCAGACGCTGTAAAACCGGGTCTTTCTGCATTGGTAGAGTCACACATAAGGGCAAGAACTCCTTTTTTCCCAATTTCTGCAAAACGTTGCAAATCAATGGCATCTCCGAATACCGGTGTGTAATCCACCTTAAAATCGCCCGTGTGTACAACGACACCTGCCGGAGAATAAATGGCAAGTGCTGCCGCATCCACAATACTGTGATTGGTTTTGATAAATTCTATTCGGAACCTGCCTAAATTGATGGATTGTCCAAATTTGACCACTTTACGCTTTACATTACTGATGAGTCCATGCTCTTTCAGCTTATTTTCAATCAGACCCATGGTAAGTCTTGTGGCGTAAACAGGTACATTCATTTCCTTAAGCACATATGGAAGTGCCCCGATATGGTCCTCATGGCCATGTGTAATCATAAATCCTTTTACTTTATCAACGTTGTCTTTTAAATAAGTAACATCCGGAATAACCAAATCAATACCCAGCATGTCATCTTCCGGAAATGACAAACCGCAGTCAACCACAATAATACTGTCTTCATATTCGAAGGCAGTAATATTCATTCCAATCTGTTCCAAACCGCCTAACGGTATAATTTTCAGTCCGGAACTACTGTTTTCTTCAATTTTCTTCAATCAGTTTTACCTCCACATCCCTATATGGGCAATCTGTTTCCACTATTCTCAAATTTCCTTAAGTAAGATCAACATCTTCCAAAAGATTCTCAAATACAGCAGCAACCGCAGTCAGTTCCGTATCATCCTCTACTATTTCATAAACACTCTCTGCATCTTTTTCATTGGAAATTTCCTTTAATATAAGTGCCTCACAGTCTCCTTCTTCCTCTTCCGTTACAAGAATATAACGGACTCCGCCCAATTTGGTCTGCTCAAGCACATAAAACCATGCCGTTTCCGATCCTTCCAGTGTAAATGCTATCTTCTCCAATTTTAAACATCCCTTCTTACTGTTCCTGCTGTTTTTTTCTGTATCTCAGATCTAAATAGCCCTGCAAAATAAATACTGCAGCGACTTTATCTACATGTTCCCTGCGTTCTTCTCTGCGGAGTCCCGCTTCTATCATCGCTTTGTCTGCCGCAACCGTTGTAAGACGTTCATCCCACATGTGCACGGGAAGACCGGTACGTCTCTCAAGCTTTTCCCTGAATTCCAGAGAAAGCTCCACCCTTACTCCCAAAGTGTCGTTCATATTTTTGGGAAGGCCAAGTACAATTTCTTCCACCTCGTACTCTACAATCAGCTCCTCTATTCTCGCCAATGTCTGCCGCAGCTTATTTTCATCTTTTCTTCTGATAATTTCTATTCCCTGAGCCGTAATCAGCAACGGGTCACTTATCGCTACTCCCACCGTTTTGGCTCCGAAATCCAGTCCCATAATTCTCATATGTCTAATTCCAATGATTATTTTTAATATATTCTGTCAGCATCTCTTCTACCAGCTCATCTCTTTCTACCTTCATAATCAGACTTCTGGCATTTTTATAGCTGGTAATATAAGTGGGATCTCCCGACATAATATATCCGACAATCTGATTAACAGGATTATAGCCTTTTTCTGTCAATGCCGCATACACCTCAGCTAATATTTTCTTCACACTGTTATCTTCAATTTCTACCTTAAAAACCTGTGTATTACCTAAGTCCTGCATATTCGCACCCCTTATTTTTCTTCCCATCTTTTTTTATCTTACTCTATTTTGCTTCAAAAAACAATATATCGGATTGTAAGAAAGTTTTAAAATGGCCTTCTACAATATCTCCTGACAGATTATCGGCACTTTTTGCTGCTGCCTTAATATATTCCATGCTGTGCCCAATCTGATATATCTTACCGTCTATCATCTTTTCCTCTTCAAACAAAACAGACGTGGATTTATGTATATGAGCCCTTCTGTAATCCTCTGACATTTTTTCTTCCAATGCCAGAAGCTTAATGCTCCTCTTAGTCTTGATTTCTTCCGGCACCTGATTTTTCATGGCATCTGCCGCAGTACCTTTTCGCCTGGAATATTTAAAAATGTGCATCTCATAAAATCCTGTTTTTTCAAGGAAGCGGGCAGTTTCTTCAAATTCTTCATCCGTTTCCCCCGGGAAACCGACAATTACATCTGTGGTAACGGCAGGATTGTCAAAATACTTCCGAAGCAGACATACCTTTTGATAGTATTCCTCCGTCGTGTATTTTCTATTCATTCTTTGAAGCACGCTGTCACAGCCGCTCTGCAGGGACAAATGAAAATGGGGACAGAATTTGGGTAATGAACTGAGCCCCTTTACAAATTCCACGGTAACAATCCTCGGTTCCAAAGAGCCAAGCCGGATTCTTTCAATACCTTCCACATCATGAATACGGCGGATTAACGAAAGCAGTCTCTCATAAGGAAAAGACCCTCCCTCCGATACATTTTTTATACCGTCAAAATCCAGTCCGTAGGAGCTTAAATGAATTCCCGTAAGCACTACTTCCTTGTAACCGTTCTTTGCAAGATTCTTTACCTCGGTTAAAACTTCCTCTTCCCCGCGGCTTCTTACCCTGCCTCTGGCATAAGGAATAATGCAATAAGAACAAAACTGATTACAGCCATCCTGAATCTTTAAAAAAGCTCTGGTATGCTCCGCTGTATGTAACAACTGCATCTCTTCATATTCATCCGTATCATTGATGTCTATTACCGATTTGCCGTTTAATGTTTTACTTATTTCCTTCTCCCTCAAAAATTCTTCCAAAAGCAAAACCAAGTCCTTTTTCCGGTTATTTCCAATGGCAAGGTCAATACTTTCATCCTTTAAGGCCTCCTCTTTGCCTGTC
Source organism: uncultured Lachnospiraceae bacterium (assembly GCA_964458255.1). Taxonomy (GTDB): domain Bacteria; phylum Bacillota; class Clostridia; order Lachnospirales; family Lachnospiraceae; genus Suilimivivens. The sequence continues at coordinate 3,928 of CAYWHY010000009.1, forward strand.
TGCACATAGCAGCCTACTGCCACCACTACTGCATTGGGATTAAGCTTTTTGGCACGATGAAGCATCTGTCTGCTTTTTCTGTCCGCAATATTGGTCACGGTACATGTATTTATAATATAAATATCTGCCTGTTCATCAAATGGTACAATTATATACCCATTTTCCTGTAAGCTTTGTTGCATAACGTCCATTTCATAGCCGTTTACTTTACAGCCGAGATTGTGTAATGCTACTTTTTTCATGTTAATCTCCATTATTTTTGTATTGAATTATCATTGACTTTTTCTCCCTTAACCTTTACTATAATAGCTGAAGGTATGCAAAATTAAAGGAGGTAATTACAATGAAAACAGTACAGATTTCATTAAATTCTATCGACAAGGTAAAATCCTTTGTAAACGACATCACTAAATTCGATTATGACTTTGATTTAGTTTCCGGAAGATACGTAATTGATGCTAAATCCATTATGGGTATCTTTTCCTTAGACTTATCCAAGCCCATCGATTTAAACATCCATGCAGAGGATAATGCTGACGAAGTTTTAGAAGTATTAAAGCCTTACATGATCTAGGATTTATGAATACCAAACGGCACATCGCATACAGCATGTGCCGTTTTTTAATGCATGGTTCGCCAAAAAGGAACCTCCGCATACGGCTTATTTTTCCCAGTTAACTACTATCAACTCATCTGTATCCAATGCCGTCTGCACCAGCTCATCAATCTTTTCTTCCAAATTCTGTTCATGTCTCTTAATTACATTTAAATTAGGTTTTGTCACAGGATGCTTTGCCACAAAAATGGTACAACAATCCTCGTAAGGAAGAATGGACGTTTCATACGTACCGATTTTCTCCGAAATATCCACTATTTCCATTTTATCAAAGCCAATCAGGGGACGGAATACGGGAAGTGTACATACCTCATTCGTTACAGCAAGGGACTGAATGGTCTGTGAGGCAACCTGTCCGATACTTTCTCCCGTAATAAGCCCTAAGCATTCCGTATCCCCGGCAATTTTTTCCGCAATCTTCATCATATACCGGCGCATAATAATGGTCAGCTCATCATGAGGGCATTTCTCATAAATATAAAGCTGGATATCCGTAAAATTAATAATATGAAGATAAATAGGACCTGTATATCTGGAAACCAGTTTGGCAAGGTCTATTACTTTCTGCTTTGCACGGTCACTGGTATAGGGAGGTGCATGAAAATAAACCGCATCAATCTTGACGCCTCTCTTAGAAACCATATAACCTGCCACAGGTGAATCGATTCCGCCGGACAAAAGCAGCATTGCCTTTCCGTTGCTTCCTACCGGCATACCACCGGGACCGGGAATTTCGATTGAATAAATATAAATCTTTTCACGGATTTCTACATTAAGAAGCACTTCCGGCTTATGCACATCCACTTTCGTTTCAGGGAAAGCATCTAAAATGGCACCGCCTAATTCACTGTTAATCTCCATGGAATTTAACGGATAATTTTTACGTGCCCTTCTTGCCTGTACTTTAAAGGTGATATTCTTGTCCGGATACACCTCGTCCATATATGTTACAACACTTTCACAAAGCTTCTCAAAGCCTTCGTCTTCCACATACACTACAGGGCAGATGCCGGAAACACCGAATACGGTTTTAAGTTCTTCTACTGTTTCCTCATAATCAAACTCTGAAAGGGCATCCACGTAAATTCTTCCCTGCGTACGTGTTACCTTAAATTCACCGTCGAGACGTTTCAGGGCATATTTAATCTGCTGCACCAAAGCCTCTTCAAATAAATGTCTGTTTTTTCCTTTTATGCCGATTTCCGCATATTTAATCAAAAATGCCGTAAACATTGTTTACTCCTTTCACGACTTGTATTCTACGGGAGCACGCCGCCAAATCTCTCCAAAACAGATTTATCCATTCATGCTCCCTGTTATTTACTTCTTTCCCGTATATTTCCTAAGCATGGGAATTATATCATACATTGTCTGCAAAGTATAGTTTACTTCTTCCATTGTGGTAAAAACAGAGAAACTGAAACGGATGGTGGAGCCAAGCAAATCCTTGCTAAGTCCGATTGCCTGTAAGGTTGCTGAAGGCTGCGGCTTATGGGCTGAACAGGCACTTCCTGCAGAAACGTAAATACCTTTATCCTCCAGTGCATGGAGAATTACCTCACTGCGGACCCCCTGAATGGAAACACTGACCACATGAGGAGCTCCCTCACGGTCCGGATGCCCGTTAACCGTCACTCCTTCCAGTTTGTTAAGCCCTGACACAAACGCTTCCTTTATCTGATAAAGCTTCTCTACTTCTTCATCCAGATTTGCATATATCATTTCAACAGCCTTTGCCATACCGGCAATGCCGGGCACATTTTCCGTACCGGAACGAAGACCGTTCTGTTGCCCTCCTCCAAAAGCAATCGGTTTAATTTTCACCTTTTCATCCACATACAAAAAACCTACACCCTTAGGTCCGTGAATCTTGTGACCGCTGACAGAAAGCAAATCAATATTCATTCTCTTGGGATAAATTTTGAACTTGCCATAACCCTGTACCGCATCCACATGAAAAAGGATTCTGGGATTTATCTTTTTAATTAAAGCTCCCGCCTGAACGATAGGCTGCAGGGAACCGATTTCATTATTGGTATGCATAATGGAAACCAATATGGTTTCTCCTGTGATTGCCCGCTGCAAATCTTCCAATCTGATACAGCCTTTTTCATCTGCCGGAAGGTAAGTAACCCGAAAGCCTTCTTCTTCAAGATGCTTCATCGTCTGCAAAATTGCCGGGTGCTCTATCTGTGTGGTAATCAAATGTCTTCCGGCCCTGCAGTTGGCATAGGCACAACCTCTGATTGCCAGATTATCGGATTCTGTTCCTCCGGAGGTAAAAAAGATTTCTTTTTCACTTACCTTTAAATTCTTTGCAATGATTTCTTTTGCATAACGGATATGCTGCTCCGCCTGCACGCCTTTTCTGTGCAGACTGGAAGGATTACCATAATCCTCACACATAATCTTTGTCATGAAAGCTGCCACTTCGTCAAAGCATCTGGTAGTGGCAGAATTATCTAAATAAATTTCCATAATATCACCGGTCCTTCTGCTGTAATTTCCATACAGTTATCTGTTTTATTATATGCTTTTAACCTTCTAACCGGTACATAATTAACGAAAGTACCGTCATCCCGGCTGTTTCCGTACGCAGAATTCTTTTGCCGAGCGTAATAGGCACAATGCCGCTTTCCATCGCCGCATGTACTTCTGCTTCCTCGAAACCGCCCTCCGGTCCGATAAACACAGCAACATCTTCTCCCGGCTTTAATGAATCAATGATTTCCTTTGTTTTTTCCATGCCCTCAGCCAGCTCATAGGGAATGAGTTTGACCTCACAACTTTGGCTGTATGCAATGGCTTCTTTCATGGTCATGACATCCTTCACTTCAGGAATCATGCCACGTTTACTCTGCTTGGCAGCCGCCTCCGCAATGCCCTGCCAACGGGCAATTTTGCTTTTGGCCTTTTTTTCATCAAGTTTAACCACCGAGCGTTTACAGGATACCGGAATCACCTGAAATACTCCAAGCTCCACTGCCTTCTGGATAATCAGTTCCATTTTGTCTGCTTTGGGAAGTCCCTGGAAAAGGTACACCTTAGAGGGCAGTTCCATGCCGTCTTCTTTTACAAACCGGAGAGTGCAAACAACCTCGTCCTCTAAAAGTTCCTCTATCCCGCAACGATATTCTTTACTATCCACTCCATTGCTTACGGAAATCTCTTCTCCTTTTTTCATGCGAAGAACATTTTTAATATGATTAACGTCTTTTCCCGTAATAACAATGCGATTCCCCTGTATTTGGGAAGGTTCCACAAAAAACTGATACATTTTAAAACCTCACTCTATAAACCACTTCTTACAGAGGCTTTCTTGCGGTAACGGATACCCACTCGCCCTGATAAGTTACTTCAAGCACTTCAAGTCCTGCTGCCTTTACGGCATCCACAACGGTCTGTTCTTTATCATCAATAATTCCGGAAGTAATATAAATACCGCCTTTTTTCATCTGATTAACAATGACCGGCGTAAGGGGCACAAGCACATCTGCCAGAATATTGGCAACTACAATATCATAACATTCGTAGCCTACCTGATCCTGTACTTCCTTCTCCGTAATAATATTTCCGATTAAAAGCTTAAAGGCATCATCCGCAATGCCGTTTACTTCCTTATTTTCCCTTACAGCATCAATTGCACAAGGATCTAAATCCGTTCCGATTGCCTTCTTTGCTCCGAACATAATGGACAGGATGGCAAGAATACCGCTACCCGTCCCCACATCAAGAAGAACGGTATCGGGTGTAATAAATTTGCGAAGCTGTCTGATACAAAGCTGCGTGGTATCATGCATACCTGTTCCAAAAGCCGTGCCGGGGTCGATATGAAGAATCATCTTGTCCTCATCCTCAGGCCGTACCTCTTCCCAAGAAGGAATTACCAACACGTCATCTATCGTAAACTGGTGAAAATATTGCTTCCAATTATTAATCCAGTCAATATCTTCGGTTTCATCAATGACAATACTGCCTTCACCGATGTCCATGAAAGAACGCAAATCATTAAGTTCCGTTTCTACATTTTGAAGAATTTCTTCTTTGGTGGCAGGTTTGCCGTTTACTTCAAGTAAGCCGCCCTCTTTTTCTTCCACAAAAAAGCTAAGATAGGCAATGCCGTCATCCTTAGGTCCGTCCGGCAGAATGTCCACAAACATCTGCTCCTTCTCTGCCGCAGTCAGAGGAATCTTGTCCTCAATCTGGGCTCCTTCCAATCCGATATCGTATAAGGTACTGATAATAATGTCCTCTGCTTCAGTAATTGTTTTTATTTTAAATTGAATCCATTTCATAATTTCTGCTCCTTTAAACCACTGTGAGATATTGCATCTTACAAAATTTAATATTATCATAGAAATAGTTATGTTTCCAGCAAAAAAGAAGGAGAAAGTGATGATTCAAGATATTTTTCCCAAAGTTTATCACAATGAATATCAAGACCTTGCGCCTGACGAAAATGATTTTATTCTTATTTTTCACAAAAACACGGTACTGGTGCGATTTCAGGATGAAAAACTACGTTATCCTGCCTTAAAGGAACTGGCTGGTTTTTCACTGAGCTATCATTATCTGTTTTCCATTGATGATTATAAATATTTTTTGGCTTACTTTGGAGACGACTGCAATGCAAATGCCGAAGCACACGCCTGTTATGACACGCCTGTCATTTCCATTGAAGGATACTCATATGAAAATGTCACTATTTTCCGCACAGCCGACTCCAAGCACACCGCTTTTGCCGGAATTACAGGACATCATCTTTTTAATTGGTATCAGTCCAATCAATTCTGCGGGCGCTGCCGTCATAAAATGGTTCCCGACCACAAGGAACGCATGCTTTACTGCCCCGACTGCCGAAACACGGTTTATCCCAGAATTTCTCCCGCTGTAATTGTCGGTGTCATTAACGGGGACAAAATTCTGATGAGCAAATATGCCGGCCGGACAAACGCCAGATATGCGTTAATTGCCGGATTTACAGAAATTGGGGAAAGTGCCGAACAGACCGTTGCCAGAGAAGTGATGGAAGAAGTCGGACTCAAAGTCAGAAACATCCGCTACTACAAAAGTCAGCCATGGGCCTTCTCCGGAAGTCTTCTTATGGGATATTTCTGTGATTTGGACGGATCTGATGAAATCACTTTAGATACCAATGAACTTGCTATGGCAGACTGGTTTTCCCGTGAGGAAATCACTTTAGAGGACGACCATATAAGCCTTACCAGAGAGATGATTACAAGATTTAAAAGTGGTGAGATTTGTTAACACCATCTTGCCCTAATGTTTCTGTCTCAGTTTCTTCGGTTTCCACCTTCTGTTCACCTAATCCTTCCGCCGCGGGCACTTCTTCCGCTTCCGATTCCTGCACCATCTGTTCTGCCATCCGCTGCAATTCTTCTTTCTTATTCTTTCTGTACATCACAATAATAAACACCAAAAGTGCAACACCGGCAGCCGCAAACAAAATGCCCGAAAGAAGAAGTACTGTCGCATCACCTTCCTGTGTTTCTATGCCTGTAAACATCTTGTATGCCATACTTATCAGATAAAACACTGCCACACCGTAAAAGGCTAATTTTGTCATTCTGTCCATTTTAATCACCATGTCCTTTCCATAACCCGCAAACTTGTGACTGCAGACACAAATTCGCGTGTGAAAAATAAATTTTTCACACTAATCTCCTCTTGTTAAAAAATTTCTGTTACAAGTATAACTTTTTTTCTCACCTTATACAATATCCTGTAAATTAACAAAATATAAAATTTGCCTTATTACAAATTTTTGCTATACTTATGCTAACATTAGTTTATAAGAAAGGTACGGACACTTTATGATAAAAAATATTATTTTGGATATGGGAAATGTACTTCTTAGTTTCAATCCGGAAATTCCTCTGAATGCTTTTGTAAAAACCGAAGCAGACAGAGCTATCATCCGCAGGGAACTATTTGAAGGACCTGAATGGATTCTGGGAGATTACGGAACTATCACTAACGAGCAGCGCTATGAACCTGTCAGCAAACGAGTGCCCGAAAGACTGCATCCCGAATTGAAAAAATGTGTGGAAGAATGGGATATCTGTATGAAACCCATTCCCGGTGCCGGGGAATTCTGTGAATATGCAAAATCCGCCGGTTACCGCATTTACGTACTCTCTAACGCTTGCAACGGCTTTTACCACTACTTCCCGCGATTTAAAGAAATTTCATACTTTGACGGTGTTATGGTTTCCTCTGATGTTCACATGATTAAACCGGAACCACAAATTTATGAGCACTTTCTCAAAACCTATGACCTGACCGGGGAAGAATGTCTGTTTATCGACGACCGCCCGGAAAATGTGAAAGGTGCCCAAAACGCCGGCTTGTGCGGTTTCGTTTTCACCGGTAACTTTGCCGAAATCAAAAGTGCTTTCCATCTTTGATTTTACAGTAAATAATTGCCACTAAAGTACTAATCAAAGTGGCTACAATGGCAGGTGCAATAATCACTGCCGGATTCACACTTCCGTACTGCTGCCTGTAAGCAATCATGTTTACGGGAATCAGCTGCAGGGAGGAAATATTGAGTATCAGGAACGTACACATTTCATTACTTGCCATACGACCATCTGTCTGCTTCTGCGTCAGACCGGTGGTGTTTTTTCTTTCCGCATACGCCGGATTCCCCCGTTCCTTTTCCAGCTTTGCCAGCTCTTCCATTGCCATCAGGCCCGCCGGTGTACACGCCCATCCAAGACCTAAAATATTTGCAATGATGTTCGTCGAAATGTAATCTCTTGCCTTATGTCCTTTTGGTATCCCCGGAAACATAAAGGTGATAAAAGGCGATAAAAATCCTGTAAGCCGCTTAATCAGACCGGCCTTTTCCGCTATTTCCATGAGGCCAACCCAAAAGGCCATAATGCCTGCCATAGAAATACATAAAGAGATTGCTTCCCCCGCGCTCTCCAGTGCGGCTTGTGTAATCTCTTTCATATTTCCCGTAAAGGCTCCGTATAAAACACCCACCAAAATCATAGCTGCCCAAATATAATTTAACAAAATCCTGCTCCGGCTTTTTGTTTATTTTATGACTGCTTTCCTTCTTTTATTCTTATAAAAATCCTTATCGGAACTCTTCTGCAATCAACACTCCCTGCAAAACAACCCTGCTGTTACCGTTAGGCAGATAACAGGTCGAAAGCGTTACTACCTTATCGCTTGCTGTCAGCTGCTTTTGGGTAAGAATGTTAGCATTTTCGGTAATATACGCAAAATTTTGCTTCTGTGCCGCTTCATCTTCTATTAAATCATAGACCTGAGAATTGGCATCCGTGAGATAAAGTGCAAAGATTTCATACATATAAGTCTTAGTTTCCGTAAAAATATAAAAATACGGATTTTCCTTTACCACATCAGGTTCATTTAACAAATCCTTTACCGCAGCAAACATCGTTCCGTTTTTCATATTATGACCGTAAATAATGGTATTGTAATCACTGTAATCGGGTGCATTTCGAAAATCCATAAAAATGGCTCCCGCACCGTTTTCTTTTTTTTCAAACGTATAATCAATATAAAAGTCATTATCCGTTCCCTGTACTACCGGATAACTCAGTTCCACGGGTTCATAATAAATCCAGCTTACAAAATCCTCATTTACACTTTTAAGCCCGTCATAATCTATATCAATATACACCGGTATCTGCGAATCATCTTCTCCCTTTCCGGCCTCGTTTGTCCGGTTTCCGTTTTTCTCCGGTTTCACACAAGCATACTCCTCCAGCGACTCATACTCACCGGCACCCTGTATATATTCGCGGCTGATAACAAAAGCCTGATATCCGGAAAAGCAAACCAGAACGATTGATATGACCAATATAATTTTTCTGACTATGTTTCCCATTTCATTCACTCCTATCCGAAACCACAAATTTGAAAAACAACCGTCTTAGAATCAGTACCTTATTTTCCCTAAATAAACGGATTAAAGAATCTTCCTCCGTTGACAATCATACACCCTAAGGAAACTGCCATCATTACAACTGCAAACAATATGGCAATGTAATCTCCCATTTTAAAAGGTCTTTCCACTATCCAGGTTCTTTTCTTGTTCTTCCCGAAACCGCGCAGTTCCATTGCATTAGAAATCACTTCAATTCTGTCCAGGCTTGAGAGCACTAGGGGAAACAAAATAGCCGCGGAGTTTTTCAATCTGTCTGTCAGTTTGTCTTTTTTGCTTAAATCAATTCCTCTTGCCTGCTGTGCCTGCGAAATTTCACGGAAATCACGTTGTACATCCGGAATATAACGCAACGCAATTGCTACTGAATAACCTATTCGATAGCTGACACCAATCTTATTTAAGCTGGCTGCAAATTCACTGGGATCCGTTGCCATTATAAACAAAAGAGCTGCCGGTATTACCGCTAAATACTTTAACGTAAAATTAAACAAATAAAATATTTCCTCAGTGACAATAGAATACCGCCAAAACAAATGCACAATTTCATGTCTTGTGCCGTAAATTTCCACTCCCTGCTCCGGTGAAAACAAAAACAAGGCAATCAGATTAACTGCTATCAGCCACGCCATAAATAAAACAGCAAAGCGGACATCCTTCCATTTGAATTTTGAAATCTTAAAGAAAATGAGTCCCATAACAAACATGGAAATCAACACTCTTGTATCATAGGTAATCATTGCCGCAAGGCTCCAAATCAGGAAAAAGATAAACTTTGTGCTGCCTGTCAGCTGATGAATCGGTGACTTCTTTTTGATATAGGAAAGTGATGCACTCATGAGCGTACCTCCCTGTCATATTCAATAAACGCCTTGATGTAACTTTCCGGTGAAAGCCCGCAACGTTCTGCCAAATCATAAAGAGAAGTCTCCTTAAGGCTTGCCTTCTTTAACAGTTCCGGATTGGCAAACAACTCTTCCGGCGTCGTATCAGCAATCTTCCTACCATCTGCAAACACCAGACTTCTGCTCGTATATTCAAGCATCAAATGCATATCATGTGTAATCATCAGAACCGTATAACCTTTTTCATTCAATTCCTTCAAAAACTCCATGATTTCTGTATAATGCCTAAAATCCTGTCCTGCTGTCGGCTCATCCAGAATCAATATCTGCGGTCTGGATACCAGAATGCTGGCTATGGTAACACGCTTTTTTTGACCATAGCTCAAGGCACTGACAGGCCAGTTTCTAAACTCATATAATCCACATATCTTCAGTGTTTCATATACTCTCTCTTTCATTTCTTCTTCGGGAAGCTTCTGTAAAGTGAGACTCAACGCCACTTCATCAAAGATCATGGGCTTACTTATCATCTGATTGGGATTCTGCATTACATACCCAATATAAGCCGCTCTCTCCTTAATAGTATCATCACCCATATCTCTGCCTTTTAAGTAAAGCCTTCCTTGATCCGGCTTTTCAAATCCACACAGGAGCTTTGCCATTGTACTCTTTCCGGCGCCGTTCTTCCCTACAATGCTGACCATTTCGCCTTCTCTGACAGAAAAACTAATATCTGTCAGATTTTCTTTTTCGGGAGTATATCCGAAATGAATTCCTTCAGCACATAATACCTCCGGCTTTTGTTCTTCAGGCTGTCTTTCTTTTCTCTCTGCAAACCATTTTCTTATCTGCTCCTTATGGCTCTCCAAAAGAGACAACTCCTGCATTCGTTCCACATGCATTTCTTCTGTCAATGTAACACCTGCGTATTTCAATGCAGTAAGATATAAAGGCTCCCGAATTCCGGCCTCAATCAATTTATTCGATAAAAACAGCTGCTCCGGCGTAGAATCGCTGACTATCTTTCCGTTTTCCATCATAATAATCCGGTCAGCGCCCATATGCATGGCATCTTCTAACCGGTGCTCAATAATAATAACTGTCTTGTCCCCATCCTTTTGAAGATGGTCTATCAATTCTATGGCGTCCTTACCTGCTGCAGGATCCAGATTCGCCAAAGGCTCGTCAAACAAAAGTATCGGCACCTGATTTACCATGACTCCTGCCATGGAAACACGCTGCTTTTGACCTCCTGAAAGGGCATGTGGTGCATCCTCCAATTTATCTGTAAGTGAAACCCGCACTGCTTCTGCCTTGGTTCGCTCAATCATTTCCTCCTGTGCTACACAATCATTTTCCATCGAAAAAGCAATATCTTCAAGAACAGTCATTCCAATAAACTGTCCATCTGTATCCTGCAATACGGTTCCAACATACTGACTCAACTCAAACATACTTGATTTTGCCGCATCCACACCACAAATAATAAGTTCCCCTTTTGTTTTTCCGGGATAACTAAAGGGATTCAGACCATTAAGGCAATGGGCCAGGGTGCTTTTTCCGCACCCTGACGGCCCAACAATAATGATCCGCTCCCCTTTAAAAATTTCAAGATTAATATTAGTTATCGTAGGCTCAGCCTGTGAACGATATTGATACGTATAATCTTTCAATGAGATAATCGGTTCTCGCATGATAATTAATCTTCCTTCTGAAGGCTTCCTGCTTTCGTTCTTGTCTTAGCATATGCCAGTAATAATAAAGTTCCTACAATAGCAGTGGTTACTGCATTGGCGACAAAAGCAACAAGACTCTGTCCTACCAGCTTTTCAATAGGTTCCTGATAAATTAAAACATCAAGCGCACTTGCAATTACAATCCAGCAAACAGCATGTGCCACAACCTGCACTCCATTAAAAATCAGAATTTCTTTTTTCCCGAACTGACCGTTTTCAATGTCAATTTTTTTCTTTGCAAGACCAATAACGAAACCAAACACACCTGATGCGATAATCCAGCTCCACCACGGTCCTCCCCAAGATAAATCAATTAAAGTATGACCAATGAATGCTGCCAGCATACCGACAAACGGTCCAAAAATAATACCAAATACCGATACAATACCATACTGTAAATTTGCTGTAGTATTAGCAAAAATCGGAATACTTACAAAACGACCAACCACAAAAAACAATGCAGCGCCAATACCAATTGCAACAATACTTTTGATAGTGATATTACTCTTTTTCTCCATAGCCTTATCCTCCGTTTTAAGAATTTATATTTATTTTACTAAAATGTTACCAAATACAACAGAATGAAATGCTTAATCTAATTTTAAAAGCAGTTCAAGTATATGTTTTACACTTGTTTTAATCTGCTCGTCGGTAATCCTGCCTTCTTTCCTTGCTTCTAAAAGTTCCTCCGGTTTTCCGCATGGCATACGTACATCATTGCCTGCCACCACTTCTTTTACATGATTTGCATGGTTCCACCAATCGGAAATGACCACACCATTATAGCCCCATTCCTCACGCAGAATTCCTCTAAGCAACTCAGGATTCTCAGAAGTTCTGATTCCGTTCATGATATTGTAGGATGTCATAACAGTCCAGGGATCAGCCTCTTTTACAACAATTTCAAAGCCTTTCAGATAAATTTCTCTTAACGCTCTTTCCGACAGACGGGAATCATTATTGGAACGGTTCGTTTCTTTATTATTACATGCAAAATGTTTTACAGATGCCGCAATGTGTGCCGACTGGATTCCGCGCACCATAGCCGCTGCCGTTTTACCTGCCACTAACGGATCTTCCGAATAATACTCAAAGTTTCTTCCACAAAGAGGACTTCTATGTATATTCATGGCAGGTGCAAGCCATACACCGATATTATTTTCTTTAATTTCAAGTGCTGCCGCACGTCCTATCTGCTCTACCAGCCCTTCATCAAAGGTACACGCAAGCAAAGTTGCACAAGGCCACGCAGTAGCACAAATACCTAACTGCGGTTCAATACGAAGTCCGGCAGGTCCGTCTGCTGTCATTACATTGGGGATACCCGCCTCATGGATATTTCCGATACCAAAAGTATTTGCCACACCGGTATTGGGCTGCCCACCAAGCAGACTGATTAATTCTTCTTCCTTTAGTGTATCTATAAATTCATCTACCGTCATTTCATCTTCCGCTACATCGAGCAAAATCGGACGGGGCTTTTTGCTCTCATCATACCAAGGCATAAGTCCACCTGGTATGCCTCTGTGTGCAGGCGTATATGCTTGTGGATTCCATCTGATTAAATCCGTAATTTCTTTCTTCTTATAGGTCGGAAGCTCTTCCATGGAACCGTCCGCCGTCATACGTTTTTCCACTTCGTAAGGCACACATCTTGCAGTTACCTGTTTTACAACAACAGTTTCTGATACCTTCCATACAAATCCTGTATCTTTGGCATCTCTAATAGAATTACCCACATAAAAACGATAGTCTCCCGCTTCCAAAAGCCAGGCAGATTTTACCACTTTTCCGATGTCATCATAAGAAACCATATCATTCTTATTTACAGAAAGACGAAGCACCTGACTTTCACCGGTCTTTAACTCATGTGTCTTTGCAAATGCCTTTAATTCCTTAGCAGGCTTACCGAGTTTACCCTGCGGTGCACAGACATAAACCTGCACCACTTCCTTACCCGGCAGCTTCCCTTTATTTGTTACCTTAACATCAAAGTAAATCTTATCCTCTTCTTCCTTTACACTTTCACAGGAAAGTTCAAAATCAGTATAAGACAGACCATAGCCAAAGCAATAATTTACTTTTTCCGCAACGTCGGGAATAGTCTCAAAATAACGGTAACCTACATAAATGTCTTCCTCATAAACTACATATTCCTCGGACTCATTAAATCGTGCGCTGGAGGGATAATCTGCAAAACAGGATGCAAAGGTGTCTACCAGCTTACCGGCGGGATACCTGTCACCACATAAAACATCCGCTTCTGCCATACCGCCTTCCATACCGCCCTGCCATGCAAGAAGTACTGCCTGAATACCATCATCATCTTTAAACCATGAAGTATCCACCATTCCACCTACATTGAGCACTACCACAATACGGGAAAAATTATCTTTTACACTTTGGACCATCTTCTTTTCCTGCTCTGTCAGATAAAAATCATCATCCGTTCTGTCATAGCCTTCTCCGGAAAAACGACAGATGGAAATAACCGCTACATCTGCATAAGCAGCTGCTTTTTTAAGAATATCCACCGGAATCTCAGGCTCCACGGTCTGTCCGGGAGCAACCCCTTGTGCACGCTGTTTCCTTACATCCTCTTTATAGAAATCATCAAGTGGCTGAAACAGACTCACCTTACCTTCTGCTTCTTTTTCTGCCATACCGTCTAATAAATTTTTGATATAGGAAACAGTTACATCACCGCTACCGCCACCGCCTTTTACGTAATCCGCAGACGCCTTACCGAATAATGCTACTCTGCTGCCTATGGAAAGGGGTAATACCTTACCGTCATTCTTTAATAAAACCATACCTTCAGAAGCTGCTTTTCTGGATAATGCAATATGCTCCCTGCAACCTGTTATCATCGATTTGTCTTTGCCTAAGGGCTTCACTGGCAGATGTAAAAATCTATCCCACTTTATCATGAAAACCTCCTACTATATCTATTATCATATCAATCAATTAATACGCTTCCAAAAACGCCTGCAGTCTCTCTGCAATCTTTACGTTTCCCGCATCATTGGGATGAAGTCCGTCAGGACAAAATGCCTCTTTCTGTGCCGGACTGTCAGGATAAATTCCGCCACATGCATACAAATCAAGAACCGGTATGGAATAATACTCAGCCGTTTCTTTTATTTTATCCACATAAGACTTTAAAGGAAGATGATTTGATACATTTACCACGTTTTCACCCTCTCTGTGGATAGGTGTCATAAATACAATCAGCGAAGTCGGGTTTTTTTCAATTAATCCACTCATCAGATAATGCAAGGCACCACAATAGGTGTCCATCGTTCTGTCTGCAAATGTTCCGAAGGGAGCATCTCCGTGACCATAATCATTGGTCCCTCCAAAAACTACAATAATATCTGCACCTTCTTCCATTTTGTCAAAACGCTCGCAAAAAGAATTTACATCCATAAATTCATTTTCTTCACTGATAACCCTCTGTCTTGCAATTCTCGTTCCGGAAATACCGTAATTTCTGATTTCCGACAAATTAGCGTTTTTCTTAAGCAGTTCCGTAAAACGCATCTCTTCGCAGGATGTCCCCACACCGTCCGTAATACTGTCTCCTATAAACCAGACTTTTTTGCCTGTCAGATTCATTGATTTTCCCTTCTTTCTTTATTAATTTCATTTTTTTAGCTTAAGTCAGATTGTTCATCCATTGATACTTAATCACCCTCGGAAATGCAACAAGCAATTTGCCCACCTGCTCCATATTTGCCATAATATAAACAATATATACCGGCATTTTTAAATAAACCGCAGTAAGCCACACAAGCGGAATACCCACACACCACACACCAAACATATTTGCAATAAAGCAAAATGTGGAATCACCTCCGCTTCGCAACACACCTACAATACATAAATAATTCATAAGATTAAACGGTACCGAAAATGCCATAATGATAATCATCGTTTTCAGATATCCGTTTACCGTGTCACTTACATTGAAAATACCAAGAAGCAAAGGTGAAATCAGAATGACTATCATCGCAATACTTACCGAAACAATCACTCCCAATACAAGCAGCTTGTTACAGCACTGCTTCGCTTCTTCAAACTCATTCCTGCCCAGACGGATTCCAATCATAACCGAGGCTGCCGTTCCGAAACCGCCACACATAATGAGTGCCAGATTCTGATATGTATTGACTATCTGCAGTGCTGCCTGTCCCTCTGTACCGGTATATTTATAAGCTATACTGTACATAGTCGTACCAATCGCATACAATACCTCGGCAAAAATGACCCAGAAGCCAACCTTGAAGTATTTCTTCCAGGTTGCTGCCGGAATTGAAAAATAAGCCTTCAGGCTGCCGTAAACCGGCGGTTTTCTTTTAAACACATAGGCCATAACGATAACAAACTCAACCACTCTTGCTATCACAGTTGCAATAGCCGCGCCTCTGATTCCGTATGCCGGTGTAATCACAGTTCCAAAAATCAATATATAATTCAAAATGCCGTTTGTAATCACAGAAGCCGCCGATGCCATCATTGCAATTCGGGTATCCCCGATACTGCGAAGCCCCGTAATAAATACCATACTGACTGCATTAATCAGAAAACTGACTCCCAATATCCGCAGGTAAACACTACCTTCCGCAATTACCAATGCATCTTTTGAGTAAAGTGTCAAAATAGTTCCCGGTATCGTAATTGCCGTAATCGAGAATATCACTCCCAGCAACAATACACCATAAAACAAAATTCCCATAAAATGATGAATGTTCTTTAGTTCTTTTTTACCCCAGTGCTGCGAAATGAACATACCGCCCGCTGCACATAATGCATTGGAAAGCAGTGCAAATAACATAAACCACTGATTGCTGACGGAAGATGCCGTTATGGCAATTTCTCCTAACTGCCCTATCATCATGACATCCAGCATATTCACCAGTGAACCCAAAATACTTTGAACAACAACCGGTGCCCCGATTGTGACAACCTCCATCAGAAATGGCACCGGAATCCGTTTGTTATCCCATTTCATCAAAAGAAATCCTCTTCCATCAAGTTTTCAAGCAACTCTGCAAAAAGTGTATTTGCCCACGCAAACCAGGGTCTTGTGAATTCTTCCGGATTGCTTGGGTTAAATGCTTCATGCATAAAATTAGTACCTGCATGTGTCTTAGAAAGCATATCAAGACAATTCATAATTTCCTCTTTGTCAGTAGACGTTAATGCCTGCATCACAATACCGATATGCCAGATATAGCCTTCCGGTGTGTGCGGACTTCCCACACCTCTTGCCACTGTTCCCACCTTGTAATAAGGGTTATCAGTGGACAGAATAAACCTACGTGTATTCTGATATAAAGCATCATCTTTATCACAATAGTTCAAATAAGGCATTGCCAGAAGACTGGGTGAATTTGCATCATCCATCAGATTGTAATTGCCATATCCGTCCGTCTCAAAAGCATATATTTTACCATATTTAGGGTGCTCTACAATAGCATAATTCTGAATGCCGTCCTGAATCTCAGTCGCCAAAGCATCACACTTCTGTGCTAACTCTTCATCCTGATATCCTGCTCTGCACATTTCTGCCGCATATTCCATTGCCTTTACTGCCATCATGTTGGACGGAACTAAATATCCGAATGTACAGCAGTCATCGGAAGGGCGGAAACCTGACCATGTCATACCTGTAATATTAACGGGACGTCCTTTTCCGTTTTGAGGAAGGGTATCCGTAACAGGACAATGATATCTTCTGAAATAATACTCTGACTGTCTGTGATCCTGCTCTGTTGTAAATACCTTAACAATATTACAAATCATTTCACGAAGGGTATCCGTAAAAATTCTGTCAATTCCTGTTGTTTTCCAATAGGTATATGCCAGATATAACGGTGCACACAGAGAGTCTACTTCGTATTTTCTTTCCCATACATGCTCATTTAACCGGGTATCATCTTTATGTCCTGCGCCGTTTGCGCTCTCGTTAAAAGCATTCGCATACGGATCCATACATACAAACTGTGCCTGTTTTTCAATAACGCTTTCCAAAATCTTCTGTAATTCCGCATCTTCTTTGGCAAATCTCACATAGGGTCTTACCTGTGCCGCCGAATCTCTAAGCCACATTGCCGGAATATCACCTGTAATGACAAAAACACTGCCATCCTCTAATTCCTTCACGGTTGTTTCTATGGTATTTAAGAAACACTGACTAACCAGACCTGACAAAGGTTCATATTTTTCCTTATAATACATTTCCAGCTCTGCTGCTCTTTTCTCTAAAATAGCCGGTATTTTCATTTTCACTTCTTCCTCCCTAATTTATATTATACTTCTATCAAGCTTGTTTCCTTAAAGTCCCCTGTCTGCGGATTCCATAGGAATGTTTTAATTTCAAATCCGTTAAAGGAAATTGTCTTCTCCAGCTTATGTGCCGGAAAAGTTATCTTCGCTTCTGCCGTCTCTCCGCTGCCTTCATAAAGACGAATGATGTAACCTTCCGAATCCTCAGATTTCTTAATGGCAGAAACCATCACTCCGGGATTATCAATTTGCATGAGGCTGCTTACCGGCTCACCTTCTCCGGGAGGACAGTATGAAAATCCGTAAGGCTGTTCGTTAAAATGCTGTGCCATTCTGTCGATATTTTCATTCATTTCCGTCGGGGTACCACCCTGTACATAGAATTTGTAAAAGCGCTCCCCCTGTTCCATTCTGGGTGCCCACTGTTCCTCCTGTAATGTTTTACCCATAGTAAAGTCGGCTGCTGAATAACCCGCACTGCGAAGCAGAGTAATACCAAGCTCATTGCCAACAAGGTCAGCACCATGAGTGCCGTTGTTTATTACAGCAACGGATGTTTGCACCTCTGCATTCTCCACCATACACCATTTCTGAGAAACCGTTTCACAGTTTTGATGCAGTTCTTCACGCCCGAACATAATCTGACCGTTAAAAGTCTTTTTACCTTCCGGCATGTTCAAAATCAACTTTAAGTATTTTTCCTTTTCGAGGAAAAGCACTCCTGTCTCCACTTCAAATCCGTTACCCTTCTTAGGAAGCTTATATCTGATATAAGCCTTGGATTCGCCCATTCCAAAAACGGCTTCGACCGTGGTTCTTACAGCTCCGTCCTCAATCACTCTTACCGCAGGAATCACTTTTTTAAGCAATCCGCAATATTCACTGGCTGCATGGTCGGTGAGCAAATGGAAATCCCTCTGAGCCGTCTCCACTCTCTGTTTGATTCCCCAGGAATTAAAAGTATCATCATAACAGGAAAGTCTCATGCTTCCCTTTGTAAGATATACTTTTCCTCCAACAGAATACTCTGACAGCAAACCGGTTCCTGTATCAATAACAACTCTCATTTCCCCATTGTCAAAAGTAAATTCCGGCTTAGATACGATTTCATCAAAACTTGGTCTTTTCGGAAGCGGACGCCATGAAACATCCATGCGATTCATGGAAAATGCTTTTAAGGTCGCCTGTACCACCACTTTCTTACGCCAGTCTATATTAAAATTGGAGCTTTCTTTTTCTGCCTGACAGGGAATTTCTTCTCCATTAAACGTAACTACCGGATACATAAAATCTGTTGTCCAGTTCTGCTTAGGCAATCCCGTTTCACACTCAAATACTCCTGTGATATCATAAGGATGTGGATTGTAGAACAAGATAACCGAAGTGCCGTCTTCTACCCTTCGTTCACCCCTTGCTAATGCAAGTGCTGAAGAATGCTTGGTTCTGCTCATAATTTCCAAACCGTAATTCAGTATTCTGAGTGTATCTTCTTCCACAAGGGAGCTTCCGGAGCCGGGCAGGGCATCATGAAATTCACTGAACAACAATGCCTGCATGGCATCATCAAAAGCTTTCTTCGGATACTCACGACCACAAAGCACCTGTGCAGCTGCTGCCATTTTTTCTGTTGCATAGATTTCATTTTCCAACTCTCTGTGTTTTTGCTTTACACGAATTTGAGAAGTATAGCAACCGGGAGCAACAGGGTTAAGCCCTTCCGTCACCCTTGGCATATTTGTATTTGTCTTCTTTAATTCCTCAAAATAAGCTTCGGGAGAAGAATGAATAATACAATAGTTTTTGTCCTTCTCAATCAGCTCTTTCAAATCTCTTAAATCTTTTCTGGAGGGTCCGCCGCCATGATCGCCAACGCCCCACAAAAACAGAGTCACTTCCTCATCTGCCTTTTTTGGTAAAAATTCCATTAATTCTTCCGCTGCATGTCCCCAGACTGAATTATAATTTTCATCGGAACGATGTACAATCACTTTTGCCTCATTTAAACCTTCCCACACAAAATCCTGATTTTCAAAAGGAAAATCATCTTTTCCGGGACGACATACCACATAAGAATCATAATTTGCCTGATTTAAAATCTGAACTAATCCTTTGGAATGACCAAAAGGATCAAAATTGATTGCCGTTGTAGGTTCTTTTCCAAATTCCTTTTTAAAGAAACGTTTTCCCTTTTCAATGTTTCTAACAATTGATTCTCCGGAAGGCAGATTACAATCAGGCTGTAAATACCATCCTCCCATAATATTCCATTTCCCCTCCTGCACTGCTTGTTTTATCTTTTCAAAAAGTGCAGGGCTATTATCTTTGACCCATTCATACAAAACAGATTCATTATGGTTAAACTGAAACCCCTCAAACTCATCGGTCATTTCCGCTACTGTCCGAAATGTTGAAAGAGCCTCTGAACATCCCTCCTGCCATCTCCACAGCCACACAGGATCCAGATGTGCATTTGCAACAAGATGTACACGTTTCATGGCCATACCTCCCTAATATTCTCCTTATTATCATATTATATATTATATAATGATATGTCAATATGCCTAATCAAAAAGAGACAGAAAAAAAGGGAAATTCTTCCTTATTATCTGCCTCTTTTACATGTATACCATATTATTTTATTCCACACAATCAAATCACTTTACTGATTTTTCGCCCTAAAATGATCCCCTCTTATCAGTGTATGAGGCACACAACTCTTCTGCGGCACTTGTTCCCCCTTACAGCACCGATTTAAATACCGTACTGCCATCTTGCCAATTCTGTTCTGTTCCTGAATCACACAACTGAAACCGGGATTCATATCACAGCTTTGATCTATTCCATCAAAAAAAACTACCTCCTTTTGCTTTTCAAGCCCCATCTTCTTTAAAACCTTGTAAACCATCCTTCCTAAAGACTGGTCTACTGCAAAGAAGCCTGTTACCTGTGGATTTTCTGTAATAAACCTTTCAATCCTTTCCAAATCAGGATTTTCCTCAGGCAATTCATCGCTAAGAGTAGGTAACTTTGTTCCCAAATCCTTTATCAGCATATTTTCACCGGTAGTCATTCCATGCTCTAACATACTGTCTAAATATCCATTAAAACGAGCCGCCACTGTTGACGTTTGCATAAACGGATGAGATAAGAAACAAATATTTGTATGTCCATTATCAAATAACAACTGCATTAATTCCTTTGCAGCAGTATAATTATCTGTATTCACACAAGGAATAGGCAAGCCTGTTAACTCTCTGTCCACCAACACAATCGGAAACGCTTCTAAAACAAGTCTAAGCACATTCGCACTATAAGTTTCCCCCTGAACACTCATAAGAATGATTCCTTTAACACCCAACTCAACCAAATCATCCAGTGCTTTGTTTTCTTCTTCTACGCTTCCGTAGGTGCACCTGAGCATCATGTAGTATCCTCTTTTTCTACATTCAAATTCAATCCCATGAATAATATCACACCCAAACGAAGGGCTAAAATCATCCATTATGACACCGATCATTTTCCTGTTACGGTGATTGTCCGAAACAGTTCCGACATCCTCCGATTCACTGACATCCCCCTTGTCATCAAGCACAAAAGAGCCTTTGCCCGGCATTCTCGCTATCCGTCCCTGATCTGCCAGCATTTCCAACGCCTTTTTACTTGTGATCCGGCTTACATCGTACTGTTCCGCCAATTCTTTTTCAGAGGGCAGTCTGCTTCCGGACGGGTATGTTTTATTTTGAATCCCCTGTAGCAAATCATTATAGATTTTTTGATATAAAAGCACCCTCTCCATATCAGAATTCCTCCGTTTTTAAAAGCATGGTGCCCTGAAACCATTTTGTTCCAGGGCCCCACTTAAATGTTAATTTCTCATATATTAGTTTGCAGCAATTACAGCATTTACTGCGTCAGTAATTCCGGGAACAACATCTGATTCAGCGCTACCATTCATGAATGCATCCCAATTAGCATTCCAAGCTTCACCTGCATCATTTGACCAGCTTTCAGCATAACGTGTAGCTGTCTTTACTTCTGTGTTCATCATAATCCTAATAGCTTCTGCTGCATCAGAATGACCCTGTTCTGTGATGGTATCATAGAAAGCATCTGCTGTAGCAGCATGTGCACAAGGAGCAACAGGAGTAGCTTTTAATACTGTAGCATACATTTCACTACTCATGAACTTAATTAATTCCCAACAAGCATCAGGATATTTTGTATCCTTAGGAGCTACCCAGCCTACTGTATCGTATGTTGTAGTTGCCTGAACAGATCCCTTAGGTGTAGGAGCATAACCCCAGTTTAAGTCAGGGCAGTTACGAACAAGGCTGTCGATTTCCCACTGACCATAGTAAAGTAAACCAATGTTACCTGCTTCAAATTCAGAAAGCATATTTGCTGTTTCATATGTTGTAGGGATTAATGTACCTTCTGTAATATATCCTCTAACTTTTTCTGCTGTTTCTACGAACTTAGCATCTGTTGTAACCTTTGTTGTACCAATGATCTTATCAACAAAATGCTCACCACCTTCAGCAACACTCTGGTTTGCGATACCGAAAGCAGATGTTAACATAGTAGGATCTGCGTAGATACCGTATTTGTTGCTGGAAGGATCTGCTAACTTCTGACCCATTGCATAGAAATCATCCCATGTCCAGTCGTTTGAAGGATATGCGATACCTGCTGCATCAAGGATATCTTTGTTATAGAATACACCATAAACGTTTACTAAGCTGGGGAAACCATAAACCTTACCGTCAGCTGTCTGCCATCCGGACATTGTTCCGCCATAGAAACCTTCTACAAATTCAGGTTCTGCAGCTGCTTTCTCTGTCCAATCATAAAGATTGCCCTGAGCAAAGCCTGCATTAGCTGTATCATAACCATACTGGAATACATCAGGTGCTTCACCTGCTGCAAGCATAGCGTTAATACCCTGACCATAGTCGTTGTGAGGTACAGGTACGATCTCTACCTTAATATTGGGGTGCTCTTTTGAGAATACATTGTCAAATGCAGCCTGCATAGCTTCATTGATTGCATCACCTTCCCAGTCAGCAACGCGAAGTGTAATTACTTCATCACTGCCACCTTCGCTTGAAGCTTCACCAGAAGCTTCTTCAGAAGATCCGCCGCATCCTGCAAGAGCCATTACTGTCATAGCTGATGCAAGAAGCATTGCTAATAATTTCTTTTTCATTTTTCTTTTCCTCCATTTTTCTTAATTTATGGTAAACGGGATAAACCCATTTCCAACATGTTAATTATTTACTATGTCGTATTCGGTGCAATACAAATTATTTTACACCCGCATTGTTCATGGAACCTAAGCCCTCCATGAAGTAATCCTGACAAAGGAAGAACAAAATCAGAATCGGTAGCATATATACAAGGTCTGCTGCCATAAGCAGGTTCCACTCTGTTCCGTATGTACTGCTTGACATACGTCCGATTGCCAGAGACAATGTCCACAATTCCTGCTTCTGTGTAACATAAAGCAACGGATTCAGGTAATCATTCCATGCCGTCTGGAAAGCCTGTATGGCAATGGTCGCTATAAGCGGTTTGCACATCGGTACGATAATCTGCAGAAGTATCTGTAATCTGTTTGCTCCGTCAATTCTCGCAGCCTCATCATATGACTTCGGAATTGTTGACAGATACTGTCTTACCAGGAATGTCTGGAACGGGGCACCCAGAAATGCCGGAATAATCATCGGCCACCAGGTTCCGTAAGCTCCTATTTTTGCCCAAAACCGAAATACCGGAATTATTGTAACCATTCCGGGAATCATCATACTTCCGACGATACAGTAAAACCAAATCTTTCTGCCCGGAAATTTAATTCGCGAAATAGCATAACCTACACTCATACAACTGCACACACTTCCGATTGTACACAATACGGAAATAATTGCCGTATTCGAAAATCTCTTCCAGAAGTGAATCTGTTCAAGACCAATGGAAAAATTCTCCCACCTGAATGTTTGCGGTATCCACTGTGGTGGCATCGCAAACACTGCCTGATTATCTTTTAACGCCGTTGTGAGCATCCACAAAAGCGGGAACAGCATAGGAATACAAAATAACAAAATTAATATGTAACGAATTATTAAATTAACTGTCGCTCTCTTTTTCTTACCCATGTCTTACCGTCCCCTTTACTCGTTCTCATAGTATACATACTGTTCTGATTTACGGAATATGATGACCGTAAGTACCATAATAATCAGGAACAGTACCCACGCTTCTGCACACGCACGTCCGTATTTCTGGCTGTTGAACGCAGTTTCGTAAATATCAAAATTCAGGAAGTGAGATGCGTAGCTCGGACCACCGTTTGTCATAATCTGAGCTTCTGCAAACACTTGCAATCCTCCGATCAAACCTGTTATAAGCTGCAGGAAAATAATCGGTGTGATCATCGGGAAGGTAATATGTCTGAACTGTGACCATCCGCTTGCACCGTCAAGGGAGGCCGCTTCATATAAATCTACCGGAACAGATTGCAGACCACTTAAAAAGATAATCATCATTCCGCCGACGCCCCACCACTTAATAATACTTAAGGATAACAAAACCACATTGGGATCTGTCAGCCATCCTACAGCAGGAAGACCTATCTGTGTAAGCATACCGTTGATAAGACCCGTATCGCTCTTAAACATAAACTGCCACAATACAATGGCGGCAATGCTGGGAACAATCGTGGGAAGATAATAAATCACACGAAAGATTTTAATTCCCACCAGTTTCTTATTTAAAAGCACTGCCAACGCCAATCCCAGTATTAATGTAATGGGTACATTGATTAATGCATATATAAATGTTACTTTAATGGAATCAAAGAATATCGGCTTTGCCGTAAATATAAACTTGAAATTCTTCAATCCTGTAAATACGGGATCATTAAGGCCATCCCAATCACAGAATGCACAATATAAAGAATAAATCATTGGATATACACAAAGCAACGGAAAACCTATCAGAGTAGGAAACATAAAGCAATAACCCTGAAATCCCTCACGTTTCCAAAACGCTTTCTTACTTTTTTCTTTTTTCAATGTCTTTATACTCCTTTCCATAAATATCACCACTTATATTTCACATTATATGTATCATTTATTGATATGTCAATATGTTTTTCTGTATTTCCATTTTTTTCTTTCGATTCCATTTCATTTTCGCACAGAAAAACCGTCATTATTCGCCTTTTCTCCAACATGCAAATAATGACGGTTTGCTTTGTAATTCCCTATATTTTTAAAATGATATATCATTTACCAGTGAAACTCTTTCATTCCTTCATACGTCTGCCACTTTTCGGGAGTTTTTCCTGCCTTCCAGTCAAGGGGAACCGCGGTATCCGTATTTTCCGCTGCTTTACGATAGGCCTCTTTCAACTCTTCTTCCTGCTTCGCATTTAAAAGTCCCGGTTTCACTGAAACAAAGAATGGTGTCCCGCTAAGAGAAAGTACCTGCATCCACTGCCTGTTTTTCTCCCATGGAACATTTTCCGTAATTCCCACGCAATCTGCATCGGCACTGAAAAAAGCATTGTGCTGTGGCATTCTGAACGCAAGCGTGTTTACACCCATTTTCTTCGTTCTTTCCCATTCATTCCCGCTGGTATCATCTCCGGTACGGTTTGCTTCCATCAGACCTGCCCCCAGATGCCCCATACAGTTACATCCCAGAATTATCACATCTCCCGCTGCTTCCTTAATCGCTCTGTAAAAATCAACGATAATCTCCGCCGTCGTCCGTGAAGTATCTTGAAAATGCCAGTCTGATGTTGTTAATTCCGCGCCCATATCAAAGCCCCAGCGCCCGAATATGTCATAAGTCGAAAAATCATGTTTAATCAGTTCATATCCCCAACCGCAGATTCTCCTAACATCCTCTTTTATGTAAGCGAGTACTTCGGGTACGGAAATATCCAGCACACTATTATCTCTCTCAAGTCTCCACGTTTTAGGAAGTACATCAAATTTATCAAACAGCGGTCTGAACCAGATGCCGGGACGGACATTATATTTTTTTATATCCGCAGCAAGCTGACCCATATCGCCATAATCCGCATTCCCTTCGTCCCAAGGACCACCATTATAGGAATGATCATGCGCAATCTGCCATCCGTCATCTATCACCATAAACGGTCTGTTTTTGATTCCTTCCGTCATATGTGCCACATACGCAGCATCCCGTAAAATCTCTTCACGAGAGCTGTTTCCATATGCATAATACCAGTTGTTGCTTCCATATACAGGCTCTTTGCAGGTCAGCGGGCTTTCACACATAGCCCTGCAAAAACACTTTGCCGCCTCAAAAGCATCCGTCCTCTTATATCTCTGCATAAGAATTTCTGCCATTTTAAGCTTTCTGCCATTTAAAAGCACACCATCTCCGCCGCAACGCACATCCAGATGTAGCAGCAAGTCGTTCTCCCTTACCTCCCAAAAGCAAAGTGCGGAAGGTCTTACCCTGACACCATAACCAAGGCTTTCTTCCCCTCTGTCTTCCAAGAAATACCACGGCATTACACCGACATGCCCTGCGTCCTTCCACTCCAGGTCACCATATCCTCTTTCCCAGTGATCCCCCAACAATTTGCCGGCATCTTTCATCAGACCTTTCCAGCATAAAACAACCGCACTTACAGCCGTCTCTTCTGCCTTAAGAAAAGCCTGCATCACATTTTCCTTTATGGCCAGTTCCACGGTAACATCATCAGATGTATAGATTCCGGCACTCTTACAAGCCATCTTTTTTTCTCCGGAAGCCATAACCTCATCCGGCATTCTCAAAAAAACAATTCCCTTCATTGCCATAGCGTACCTTTCCCATCCTTGTTTTCAAAGGTCTGTATCCCACTTTTATGGAATGGCTTTTGTATGCATTAGTATTCTTTCAGTGTTTTGTAAACAAGGCTGCCTACTACCCCGCCTACACCAAGTGTCATAATCAATATATAAAGTAACAGATTATTGGCATCACCGGTTTTGGGGGCAGCGCTCTGATTTGAACCGGCAGAACCCGTTGCCGTACTTTCGACCGTTCCTTCCACACAATCTACCGAAACAGCTATGTTTCCGGTCACAGCTGTGCCTTTAACAGTAATCTTGCCGCTTTCCTTATCGTATGTATAACCTGTCCCGGCAGTCAGCAGCTTCTCGCCGACCTTTACAGTAATTTCATCCGGTAATCGGTATCCGTCATTGGCTTTCACGGTTAATGTATAATCCTGTCCGCTGTTTGCATTGCCCAAATCACCGCAAGTTCCATTTTTCACATTACAGGTTACGGTATAAGCAGCTGCTTTCAAGGTACAGCCAGCAACGATTTCTATATTTCCTTTTACAGTTTCCTGGTTAATCGATATACTGCCGGATGACGCATTGTAAGTATAATCAATTCCTTCTCGAATCTCATCACCACCCACGGTTACCGTTATTGCTTCCGGTGTTACATACCCTTCATCAGCTTTTATGGTTGCACTGTAAGCATTGCCTTCTTCTACGTTAGCTGAGCCCGTATAAGTACCGCCGCTCACAGAAGCGGTAACGGTATAAACCCCTTTCTTGTGACAGTCTGCATGAATTTCAACATCACCGTTTATTGCTTTTCCAAAAACAGTCAGCTGACCTGTTTCATCATCCCATTTATAGGCTTTGTTCTCTTCTACCTCTTTGCCGGCAATTTTGACCGTAACATCAGACGGCAGTTTATAATGTGTTTTGGGAGTTATGGTTACTGCGTAGTTTTCTCCGGCCTTTGCTGTTTCTGCACCGCTGTACTTTCCGTCCTCAACCTCAACAGTAGCACTATATGCTTCCCCCTTCTTTACACCAGTCACCGATATATCCACATTACCTGTCATATTCTTTGCATAAATCTTGATAATCCCCGTTGCGGCATCCCACGAATAATCATTTCCAACCGTCATCTTTGCACCATCATGCATGACATCAACCGACGCCGGCAGCACGAACCCGTCTTTCGCCTTTATGGTTGCTAAAAACTCCTGCCTTGTTTGAACGGAAGACTGTGACTTTACTTCTGCATCATGAGCTGCAATGCTAAGAGATGGATTATTCCCGAGGCATTTCACATCAATCTGAAGATCCCCTGTCACATTCGCACCATAAACCGTTATCATACCCGTAGTATAATCCCAGCTGTATTCCCCTTTGGCAGCTGATAACACATGAGATCCCGCTTTTACCGAAATGGAATCCGGCAAAAACCGGCCTTCACCCGGTATGATTTTTATACGGTAATCCTTCTTGTATATCGCTTGTCCGTTTCCAAAATAATTCACAGCTCCCCCATCGACATCAACACTTACCTTAATCATGTGTACTACTTTTTCCTGGCTAATCCTGTCAGCAGTCAGATTCTGGCTGGCCGCATCTATATAACCGCCAAATTCCACAAAATATCCATCTGCCTTTTTCTCAAGCGGATCTGTTACATTACCCTTCAGAATATCATACAAAAGGACTTCCGACTGAGCGCAATCTGCCACAACACAGGTTTGCTGTTCATCTGCCAGAGCACTACTCGTTTTATGGTCAGGCTCATTATCGGCCCACAGAGAAGTAGGTATATTTACACCGGCAGCCGGACCGCATGCCCAATAATACAGCGTTCTGTTATGGGCAGCCAACATTTGTCCGGCAGCCTCAGCCGGAGTGCCGGCAGGTATATCCTCCTTTTTCATGGGAATATACTGATTATCCTCTTCGGTAGGCATATTAGGACGTACACCTATTAAAATTGAACCAGTCTCTTCAATATCCTCATCCTTAATTCTTTGATTGTTCGCTGTATAGACCTGTACCGTTCCTCCACACCAGCCTGCTTTATCTGAAATCTCCTTTAATAAAGCAGCTTCCGGTTTACCCTCCTCAAGCGTTGCCAGATAGCCTTTCATTCCCATGAAGGTCATACTTTTTGCAGAGTTGTATGCTTTCAACCAGGTCACATTACCAGGCACATACATATAATAATGATTATTATCCTTTTGTCGATTTGAGGTAATCGAATAAGAAGCAGTAGTATTCGTTTCATTACTGTCTGCGACTACGTTTACTTTCATACCCTCTTCATATTTAAATTTTATACTGCGCAACATTGCTTGTACCTGAAACGAAGTTGCAGCGGGTGTAAAATACCATACGGCAACTTTCGTATCCGTCCCCATATTAACATTGTCAGGCACACTTACTTTGGTCAAGTCCATAGAGCCTTTATCTACCGAAACCATAAGGGTATTAATTGTTCCTGTCGGATTCTTTACTGTCTTATTTACTTCTACCGTAGCATGGGGGAAGTACACATACTGCTCAGCTGTTCCTTCCACATATGCAGCGTCACCGAGCAAATCATTGCTCTCTACGGCATGTACCTTGCCTGCCGGCAATACCGATGCCAAAAGCGTGAAAAGTAACACTTTACTTATCCATATTCTACATCTCTTTTGTCTGCTTTGAGTTTTCACTTTTGTCCCTCCAATTAACTAATAACGCACATTATTCTAAATAATAGCACACTGTTAATCGTATTGTCCAGTACTCAATTTACCCCTTTTCCATAGCTTCCCTTATCTTGTGGGTCGTTTCTTTTTTATACACAAACTATCCGCAAAAAGCGGTGTTTGTAGTACCAAAGTACTATTTGTGAAAAACTACGTTCCGGTCGGAACCACACCTTAGGTATTTTTCATCACAACCGAACCTACACATTCACTCACATTTTCGCAGGCATCAGCACACATTTCAAAACAGTCATATATTTCACGCCATGCAATCATCTCAAACACATCAGACACATCCGTTGCTTTTTTGGTAAGTTCACGCATGGAAGTAAGGTAAAGTGTATCACATTTTTCCTCAACATCATTAAGTTCTATGATGAGTTTCCGAATTCTTTTGGACTTCTTAAAATTTTCGAACTCATTCATAATCTCGCAAAGAAGCTCACAGGATCTGACAATATTTTTGGCAAAATCAACGGCGGCCGGTTTAATGGATTGGATGTTAAAAATATAAAATTTCTGCAGTATCTCCTCAATCTTATCGGTCACATCATCAAGATTGTGACTTAACATATCCAAATCTTCACGATCCACAGGTGTTACAAATGCCTTGGCAAGCGCTGCACTCATTTCATGCTTCTTTTCATCCGCACAGTGTTCAATCTCATGCATTTCTTCCAGCATTTGCTGGATATTGTCAGAATTATAATTTTCCAGGCATTTCACAAGATATGATGCCGCTTTTTTTGAGAGTTCCGTGTTCTTCGCAAAATTTTCATAATAGAATTTATCACCTTTAGCCATTTCTTAAATTCCTTTCTCTTAGATAAATATCTCCATAAATATTTTAGTTACCACAAAGCCTACAAGTCCGCACCCGGGAAATGTAAGTACCCATGTCAATACCATCTCTTTCACGACACCGAAATTAATGGCTGATATTCTCTTAACTGCCCCTACACCCATAATAGATGTGGTTTTGGCATGTGTCGTTGATACGGGAAGACTGAAAACCGAACAGAATAACAGGGAAAGAGCAGCTGCAATATCTGCTGAAAATCCCTGATATTTTTCAAGCTTTACCATATCCATTCCAACGGACTTAATAATCTTCTTACCCCCCATTGCCGTACCTGCCGCCATTACTACAGAACAGACTATCATCAGCCATATGGGAATACTAATGTCCGCAGGCAAAGTCTGCCCTTTTGACATATACACGCAAAGCAAAATCACTCCCATGAATTTCTGGCCATCCTGTGCACCATGCATAAATGCCATTGAAGCAGCACCGACAATCTGTGCTCCCCGGAAAAATGGCTCTGTTTTCGGCCGGTTTGCTTTATAGAAAAGTACGGTTACAAATTTGCACACAAGCCATCCCAGACCAAAACCCAGAATTACGGAAATTCCGATACCATAAACCACTTTTATCCATTCAGCACCGTTTACACCTTCCAAACTGTTATGAAGTGCAATGGCACTGCCTGAAAGTCCTGCAATCAGTGCATGACTTTCACTTGTCGGAATCCCAAATACCCATGCAAGTGTAGCCCACAACACAATCGCCAATAATGCAGCGCTCAAGGCAATAACTGCCTTACCGGGATCTGCCCCGAAATCTACCATTTTTGTAATTGTTTCTGCAACTGTCGCATTGATAAGAGTCATCACAAAAACACCCAAAAAATTAAACAGCGCAGCCATTAGTATGGCCGCTCTCGGCGACATACACCTTGTTACCACACAGGTAGCAATCGCATTAGGTGCATCTGTCCAACCGTTTACCAAAATAACACCAAGAGTTAAGGTTACAGCAACAAACAACAGCGGATTTGCCGTCATCTGATGCCAAAAATCTACTATCGAATTCATAAAATACCGTTCCTTTTTCTGTTAGTACACGGCAACATTTTAAAGATTCCCATTTGCCATGTCAAGCATCAAACATAAAACTATACATCATTTTTACACGATTCACAGACTCTTATTCTGCCAATGGAACAATGTACCTTTTTACAGCACAATAAATTTAAAAAACGAAGGAGAGACATAATAGTATGTTTCTCCTTCGTTTCTGTATTCAACCGTTAAAGATGCTTATTTTCTTTTGCCAAAAAGTCTTAATAATTTCAAAAACAGATTAATGAAGTCTAAGTATAATTCAAAACCGCCATACAAAGCAAGCGATAATACTGTTTCATCCGTTGCACAGGCAACACGCGCTTTCATTTTCTGTGTATCGTAAGCAGTCAATCCTACAAAAACCAAAACACCGATGCAGCATATAACCGTATCTACGATCGCACTCTTTAAGATAAGCATATTTACAAGAGCAGAAATAATAATTCCGATTAAGCCCATGAAACATAGATTTCCCATACCGGATAAATCTTTCCCGGTTACCAAGCCGTAAACAGCCATAATACCGAAAAGAGCAGCTGTTATAAAGAAAATCGATGCAACAGATGAAGCTGTATAGGCCAAGAAAATTACCGACATGGTAACACCATTCAAATATGAATATGCCACATACAAAACGCCTGCCAGAATCGGCTTATTCTTACTGATAGCGACATTAGATACCAACACAATAACAATTTCCGCTATTGCCACTAAGTAAAAGGTGTTATCCAATAACATGTAATAGGCTCTTTCCGGAGTCATGGTAAGTGCCGTAACTGCCGTAATCAATAATGCACAAAGCATAAAAATAAAAGATTTTGCAATTACCTCTTCCGCAAATAAAGACTGTACATGCTCTACCTTGGTAACAACGGGGTTTTCTGCTTCAAAATCTGAATTGAAGTCAGAATATTCATAGTCATTCATCATAACGCTTCTCCTTATTTTTTATATTATTATAATACTAACTTGCTTAACAGTTTAATTGCAGAGCATATTTCTGTCAAGCCAAAAACGTTCTGCTTTTTACATCTTTTGTTTTTTTACGGCAGGCTTCGGTGTCCTGTCTGCATAATAAAGCCCCCAGTTACGTTCACAACTGTCTTCCGCTTCGCCCTTCCAGGGCTCGTCAAATGCCTCAAATAAAAAACCGATTACTTTATCCTCTTCAAACCACTCTGTTACTTCCTTAATGTATTTTTTCTGGTTTTCTTCACCGGCATTGTCCTTTTTAAGGTCATCTCTTGCTTTGGTAGACCAGCCAACTTCCGTAAATATAACCTGTTTATCAGGGAACATTTCACAGATTTCCTTATACTGCTTTTTGTTTATCTCCACAGCACCGTCTACTTTATCACCACAATGTAAGGGATAACTGTGCACACTGATAAAGTCCAGTACTTCTGAAAGCTCATGCAAAAACTGCCATTCGGGATACCCTTCACAAAAGGTAACCGGCTTATCCAGTACCTCTTTGAATCTTTTTGCATGCGCAATCAGTCTCTTTTCAGGCACAATACGTGCCCCCCAGCACGGCGTATTTTCATTTCCCACAGCTACCGCAAAAATTTCATCCGGGAATTCCTTTGCCATTGCAATGAGTTTTTCAACTTCGGCGTCGTTCCTCTTTGCATTTGCCAAAAGCTCTTCTTCCGTTTTCTCCTGTTTATCCCACGGGCACCCGGGATTATTCACTTCAGAATAATTATCCACACCTACCATACATTGAAGCGGCAGTTTTTCCTCATGGATAATCTCAAGAACCCTTCTTGCATGCTCATTGGGGTCATACATTCTGATATAGCGGTATCCGTCCGCTATAATGATATCCAAATCTTCTTTTATCTGCTCCTTTGTGGGGATTTCTCCGTCCGGGTGTTGACCGGCGCGGTAACCCGAATAACAAATTGCTCTTCCGTATTCTAACTTTTCCATAATATGTTCCTTTCGATTTCATT
Source organism: uncultured Lachnospiraceae bacterium (assembly GCA_964458255.1). Taxonomy (GTDB): domain Bacteria; phylum Bacillota; class Clostridia; order Lachnospirales; family Lachnospiraceae; genus Suilimivivens. Next base: position 36,772 of record CAYWHY010000009.1, read on the forward strand.
ATACATTCAATGCGTAATAAAGCCCCCGCTTCTCCATAAGCTCCTTATGTGTACCCTCCTCCGCAATTCCTTTATCTGAAATATAAAGAATTCTGTCGGCATTTCTGATGGTTGAAAGTCTGTGTGCCACTATAAATGCGGTCTTGTCTTTGATGATTACATCAAGTGCCTGCTTAATCAGATTTTCTGTTTCTGTATCAATGGAACTTGTAGCTTCATCCAAAATAATCACCGCAGGATTTTTAAGAATAATTCTGGCAAAGCTGATTAACTGCTTTTCACCGGAAGATAAGCCCGCACCGCCTTCCTCTAACATGTGTTGATAGCCGCCCTGTAATCTGTTAATGCATCTGTCGGCATAGATAACCTTAGCCGCCGCAATACATTCTTCATCTGTGGCTTCCGGACGGCCATATCTTATATTTTCCATGACAGTACCTTTAAAAATAAACGGATCCTGCATGAGAACACCTACTTCTTTTCGTAGGGAGGCAAGCGTTAAATCCCTTACATCCTTTCCATCAATGGTAACGGAACCTTCCTGCACATCATAAAATCTCGTAAGCATGTTGATGATTGTCGTTTTGCCGGCACCGGTGGGGCCTACCAAAGCTATTGTCTCGCCTTTTTTTACATGCAGATTGAAATTTTCCAGGATATTCTGACCTTCCTCATAGGCAAAGGTCACATTGTTAAAGTCAATTCTGCCTTCCACGTTTTCAAGCTTCTGACTTCCTTCCATATCCTTGATGGAAACAGGATAATCAATGGTATCAAATACACGTTCCAAATTAGAGCTTACCTGTGCAAGGTTCTGTATAATGGAGGCAATCTGTGCAAGAGGTCCGCTGAACTGTGACATATAAGTGGTAAACGTAGTCATAAGACCCACATTAATCACAGGGTCTCCGTTTAAAAGCATACTTAATGCTACACCGTAAAGGCAAATGGTTCCCACATTCCAAAACAGTTCCACGATAGGTGTATTAAGCTCGTTTCTTAAGTAAATTTTCCGCCATTGCTCCAAACTGATATCATGGATTTCACGATATATCTTTTCATTCATCTGTGCACGGTTATAATTCTTAACTATTTTTTCGCCCATAATGGACTCTACAAGAAAAGCTGTTCTGTTGGATGTCTTTGCTATATTTTCAGCAAAAAGTTTTCTGATTGCATATCGCAGGGCAAATACACAAACCATCATCGGAACAACAGTTGCAAATACAATAAGAGTCAGCTTGGGGCTTAAGAAAAGCATAAATATCGTAACAATCACTATTTTAATGATGTAAATCACAAACAACATAACAAAATTGGTAAAAAAATTAGCAAGTCCGTTTACATAGTCTGTCACACGCACTACGATTTTTCCGTTTGGAATGTTATCAAAATAGTCAAAAGGGAGCTCCTGCAGCTTATAAAAAACATCCTGACGGATTTTGGAAATAATGGTATGTCCCGTCTTCCCCATCAACCTTGTGTACCAGAATGTAATGCTGATTTCAATGACTGCAAGTGCAATCATGCTAAGCACCATATAGGCAAGCTGTGCATAGTCCTTATTGGGTATTATCCTGTCCGTTATTTCCTTTAAAACAAGCGGCGGTATAATAGACACAACAGAGGCTGCCAGCATAAGCGCACCAATCAGCAAAAATACCTGCTTAAACGGAAGAATGTATCTTAAGGTTCTCCCTAACTGCTTCATATCTATCTTTTTTTCAACCACTTCATCCTGAAAATATGTATTTCTCTTTGCCATTTACATCACCCCGCTTTCTGCAAGCGCATCAAAATCTACCGTTTTCTGTCTTTCGGCTTCCTGAATATTGTAAACTTCCGCAAAGTCACCGTTTAAGTCCATAAGCTCTTTAAATGTTCCTCTTTCGGTAATGACACCGTCTCTCATGTAGAGAATTTCATCACAATCTACTACGGAGGACAGCCTATGTGCTGTAATAATAACAGTTTTTTGTGCATATTGAGTTCTCACTGTCTCAAGCAGCTTCCGTTCTGTATTTACGTCAAGTGCACTGGTTGAGTCATCAAAAACAAGTACCGGCGCATTTTTAAGAAGTGCCCTGGCTATGGACACTCTCTGCTTCTGGCCACCCGAAATACCAAGTCCTCTTTCACCGACTACTGTTTTATACCCGTCACCAAGCTCCTTGATAAAATTGTGAGCCTGTGCATTGATTGCAGCATTGACCACATACTCCTCGTCAATTTCCGGACTTCCGTAGGCAATATTGGAGTCAATGGTATTGGAAAAAAGGAATACGTCCTGAAATACATAAGAATAAATATCTCTTAAGTTCTTAAGGCTGTAATCCTTAATGTCGTTTCCGTCAATCGTAATGGACCCTTCACTCAAATCATGAATACGCACAAGACTCTTAAGCAGTACACTCTTTCCGCTTCCCGTCCCACCTACGATACCTAACTTTTTGCCGTACGGTATGTCTATGGAAATATTGTCAAGCACCTTGCTGCCTTCTATAACAACAGATGCATTTTGGATTTTGATATCCGGCTTTTGGGATGCCAGATTACTGTCTTCCCTGTCGGGAATTTTTGACTCATGCTCTACAAACAGTTTCATTTTCTGTCCCGCTACTATCTGCTGCTGCATCTGGAATAAGGTGTTGTTTATCTGTGTAATATGGTCCATGATTTTCATAACATAGGCTGAGCATGTTGCTATGTAACCAACCAGCATACTTCCCTGCATAACAAGAACTGCACCGATGGCAATGGTTCCTATGTAAGCAGCCTGCTTAATGAAGTTAAATATAACCTCAAATTTTGATGAAAGCCAGACCTGGTTAATATGTGTGTCTTTTACCTCATCATTGGTAGCATTAAACTTTTCTTTTTCCAGTTCTTCATTTGTAAAAGATCTTACGATTCTCACTGCTTCAATATTTTCCTGAACCGTCAGGTTCATCTGACTGTCGCTCTGACGGATTTTCCTGAAGTTCTCCATCGCTTTTTTTCTGAAATTAATCAGTGTAACTACCAAAAACGGCATCAGCAAAATCGGAATCAAAATAAACCTTATATTAATCGTTGACAAAAGATATGTTGTCAATACCAGGACAAAAACACTGTCACAAATATTGGGAATCATCCGGCAGAACATTTCTTTATACATGTTGGTATCGCTGTTGATTGTCTGCAAAAGCTCACCTGTGTTATATTCGGAAATTGTCTGACTGTCCAGTTCCATAAGCTTATGGAATGTAACCATTCGAAGGTCTGTTTCCAGATTTAATCCCAAGTGCTGGTTTACGGTATTTTTAATATAGATAAGCACGATTCTCACAAGCACAAGGATAAGATACACCATCGCCACGTTAAAAAACAATTCAAATGTCTGCTCTTCACCGTAAGCACCTGTCAGCAAAAAGGAAAAAACACCGCCGCCTTCCGTAGCAGCTTCTCCTTTAATGATGTAATTAAGAAAAACACCTGCAATCATCGGAATCATCAAATCTGCCAGGATGGCAATAAAGCTGATTATCGTAGTGACAATTGCCATGGGGACATTTCTTTTCCAATATTTCATGCCAAATTTTAACGTTTCCATTTATCTTAATCCTCCGCTTTCAGAACTGAATCTGCCTGATATTCCAAAATTTTCCGTAAAACTTATATAGATACATCCCATATATCTTTATAATCATCATCTGTAAACGGCACATCCAAAGCACCGCAAACATCCGCAACATGAGCCGGCGAAGAAGTTCCGTACAAGGGCACACAGCTAAAGGGCTGATGATAAAAGTAGCCCGTCACTGCCTGAGTAACACTGCAGTTGTATTTCTCTGTCAGCGCTTTAATTTTTTCTACAACCTTCAGATTTTTCTCCGTGAAATAGTCGCTGCCGGACACACATTCTGCTCCTTCTGCCAGATATCGCTGGAAAAATCCGTTACAGTTACTGGAAAAAGGCATCTCTAAAACTTCCGGATGTTCTACATGGAACTGATAAGCATCACCACTGGTACAACGAAGAGTCGCATCTCCTA
>CAYWHY010000009.1:40905-46816 GCA_964458255.1 uncultured Lachnospiraceae bacterium
TCTACATGGAACTGATAAGCATCACCACTGGTACAACGAAGAGTCGCATCTCCTATCTCCTTCATATATTTCATGCCGATATTAAAAAGACTCTGATCCGCAACAAACCCGCGGTACCCTTTTTCTTTACAGTATTCGTAAGCTGTCTGCATACGGTCCGCATCCCAGTTTGAGCAGGCATAATAGCGGATTTTCCCTTCTTTGACAAACTGCTCCATGGTTTCAATTTCATATTCCACAGGCAAATCCCTGTCATCCCGATGATAGAAGTAAATATCAATATAGTCGGTACGAAGCTTTTTAAGGGAACCATTTACATCCTCTATCATATCTTCCCGTTTCAGTCTGCGCTTTCTGAAAAGAGGGGAATTTTTGTCAACTTCGTGATGACCACCCTTGGTCATGAGTACGATTTCATGTCTCTTTCCGGTTCTTACAAGCCAGTCACCGATGGCACGTTCTGAACGATATTTCTCACCCGGTACCCAGTTGGAATAGACATGTGCGGTATCAATCAGATTTCCGCCCAAGTCCATATACGTGGCAAACAGACGGTCCGTTTCTGCACCATCATAATGAAGCCCGGCACTTGCGGCACCTAAACCAATAGGGTATACAGACAAATCAGTATTTGGGATTAAGATTCTTTTTTCCATGATGGTGTCCTCCTATTCATCCTCTCTGTAAAGACCACTGTCATACTTCGGAAAAAGTCCCTGGTTTGTTGTCCTTGCCAAACTGCGCGTTATGCGAGTCAGATACCTGCACTATTTTAAAACCGTCGAATGACGCCGGCAATTCATTGTAAGAAAGCTTTACAGAGGTTACTCCAATCATCACATTTGTGTAAATCAGCCAGATGAGAAAAAGTAAGAGAATAACTGCCGGAATAAAATTTCGTCTTTTTATCACTTTACAGCTTTTTCTTAGCTTCACAATATTCTTCATAAGTTGTCCCTATCATCTCACAGGCCTTTTCTAAATTTATATTCAAATTTTTCATAATGGCATCTACACTTTTTATTAATCGCAAAGCATCACCGGATTTTTCTCCCTGCTCATAGCCATTCTCATATAAACTTTTTCTTACATATTCCTCATTGTACTCATAAATCGACATGGCTATCACCTCCGATTTTTGTTCTATCAGAAACTCTTTTAATATGTCCTTGTTTATACAGTCGTCCACGGCCTTTTCCACTGCAGCATTAAGCTCCATAGTTTCAAGATTATCTCTTACTTCTTCCACGAAGACAGCATATTCATACAGCGGTCTGCACTTCTCCATCAGCTCTTTGTTGTGCCCGTAATTAATATTAATAACCCTTACCGTCAGTTCCATACACCCATCACTTTCATCCTCAAAAGACTCTGAAAGTTTCTGAACAAGTTCCTCTTCCTTACAATTTTTCTCATTATAAAACACTATATAATGCGGTGTGGGAAGCAGAATTCTCTTGCTGACACAAAGGTCTGCGTTCTTTGTAATTTTTTTATAAAGATCCGCAAAATAGAAAAAACCTCGTAGCGGCATATTCGGACAATATGTGGATTGATGTTCGTAGAGACACATATTACAATCAACAATAAAAGAAATATCATTTTTCATCTTCATGAAAATAGCATTTTCCAATGTGTTGATGATTAAATCATCTTCATTTTGGTAATGGGTATTATTCAGAGCATTATAAAGCTCTAAAAGTCGTTTTTTGTCCCTAAACAACATTCGAAACACCCGGTCTTTATATGTATAATACACCGGTGTGTCCTCCGCCACTTCATACAATTGCAATTCTTCTTTCATACATTTCTCCTTTCTAATTGAACGGCAGGAATGGAAAACCACCTTTCGAAAGGTCTGTTTTTATCCCTGCTTAAAATTATAAGTTATTGGGTTTTAAGCAAGGATTCTAAAACAGATAAGTACTTTACGCACTTTAAGAAAATAGACTATATGAACGAATTTCCGCTAGAATTTCTTTGCTTTGAAATAAGAATAGCAAATAATTCTTTACAAGTCAATAAACAAATACATTTCTCTCTCATGAGCCTGTCCCGGAATACTGCATTGCGCCCTTCATCCAGAACTTATAGCTCAGATAAAAGAACACTACTCCCAGTACCGGGGTTAAAAATGAAAATATCGACACATCATCCGGGCGGATAAAAAACAGACTCGGATAATACGCCATAAATCCAATGGGAATGATAAATGTAAATACGAATCGGAATACTCCGTTAAAAATGGTAATCGGATATCTCGCATAATCTTTAAATTTGAACATAAATATCATGATAGACGATGTCCCAATTACCCAAAAGCCCGTGGCAGCCGCAAAATTCATAAGGGCGATCATAAACAGTGAAGCCGAAATCACACCGACCATAAGAAGCACAATTCCTCCAAATGTAACCGGAAGTGCAAGCTTATTCCATGCATAGATAAGCGTTCCCATTCCAAATGCAAGCTGTCCGAGTCCCTTGATATCAAATACCTCCGACATAAAATAAAAGAACAAATTCAGCGGTCGGAAACAGTATTTAATAAAATCTCCCCGATAAAGGGCACGGCTTAAATTCCAGTTATTGTCAAAAAAACACTGCACCGGCGTCATTGCAAGCATTGCAAATCCGTACAAAAACAACATTTCATAATAATTCCATCCCTCGATACTCGGAAAATTCTGAAATAAAATCCAGAACGAAATAAATCCCGCAATATTGGTAAACAGCATTCCTATTGTGGAAATGATGAAATCTGCCCGATAGCTCATTTTACTTTTCAAATCCTGCAATAGGATCATCTTATAAATATGGGCGTAGTAAAAAAGCCCGTTCTTTTCCATTTCATCAACCTCCGTTCACTGTCAATTTTTTCAAAGAATGGTTCCAAAACAGCTTGCTGATAAAAATCATTGCCACCACCCAGAACACCTGCATTCCGATTGCCTGCAAATAATCCGGAACTTCCAGTTCTCTGCCTGTGAGCATATGCAGCGGTGTATGATAAATCGCCTGAAACGGCAGAAAATCCACCACCATGCGCACCTTCGCAGGGAAAAAGGCAAGTGGAATGGTAGCTCCCGCAAGCAGAGAAACCACAACCTCTTTCATAATATTCACGCCCCAGATAGACTGCGTATACAGACAAATAGTTCCCACAAAGAAATCAACGCAATAATTAATCACCAAGGCAAGCAGAATACTTATCACAAAAAATATCAGATTCCTTCCAAGTCGGATGTTTCCTTTTGCCACAAAATACACCACAACAAATGTCGGCAAAAATGTGGTCACAAATGCCACAATACAATTTCCCACATGTGCAAAAAACAAATAAATCTGATAATCAATAGGCTTTACCAAAAACTCTACCAGTTCACCCGTCTGATAGCTTCTTCCGATATCCCATACCACAAAGGAATCAAGGAAATTAAACATGGCAGCTGCCAGTACCAGATACACCATGGTATCATAAAAGGTCATTCCGTTTACCACATCTGTGGGACTTGAATCATAAATTGCCCGCCACAAAAAATATATAATAATCAGATAAACAAGATTTCCGACTACAGAAATAATGGTGCCGGTACGGAACGTGAGTCCCTCCATGATACTGCCTCGTGTCAGCGCAAGACACTGCTTTACGTGGGAAGAAATCTTTTTTGTCAGACTCATTCTATCCCTCCTTCGTAAATCTTGCGAATTACGCTTTCCGTTGAAATCTCTTTCAAATGCATATCCGTAATCCTGCGATTATCCTGAATACAGTTGATGACCTCCATCATATGAACTTCATCTTCATTTAACAGAATCTGTATCCATCTGTCTTCCACGGAAACCTGCGTGGATTTGGCATGCGGAAATTTCCCTAAAATCCATCCCTCTGCTTCTTTTGCCTGCTTTTCCAACACGCTGCTGTCAACGTCTTCTATGTTCTTGGCAAACTGAATACCAACCGTACGGTATGCACCGAAATACTGCTGCAGGCGCTCAATAGTATTGTCGTAAATCAGGGTTCCTTTGTCGATAATGACTATACGCTTACAAAGTGCATCCACATCACCCATATCATGTGTGGTCAAAATAACTGTTGTTCCTTTCTTTTCATTCAGATTACTGACCAGCTGGCGAATTTTATTTTTCATGGAAACATCAAGGCCGATGGTAGGTTCATCCATAAACACAACACACGGATCATGCAAAAATGCTGCCAGAATATCACAAAGCGTCCTCTGTCCCAATGACATTTCACGCACTGCCTTATGGTAAAGACTGCCGGCACCCACGAGTGCATCATAATATTCAAGATTATCCTTATATTGTTTGTCAGGTATCCTGTAAATTTCCTTCAAAATCTTAAAGGACTCGATTACGGGCAGTGCCCACCAAAGCTGGGTACGCTGTCCGAATACAACACCGATATCTTTTGCATTTTTGGTACGATTCTCATGGGGAATACGTCCGTTCACAAGAATTTCCCCGCCGGTAGGCTCTAAAATGCCCGTCATCATCTTAATGGTCGTGGATTTTCCCGCACCGTTCGGTCCTAAATATCCCACCATTTCTCCCGGCATAATAGTAAGTGATACATCATTGACCGCACGCAAAATTTCATATTCTCTGGAAAAGAGGTCACGAATACTGCCGCGGACGCCTTCTCTTCTTTTTACTACTTTAAATTCCTTCCTTACGTCATTCATTCGAATAATCGGTTCCATTGTAATTCCTCACTAACTTTTAATATTTTTCAAAATTATCTTATTTCTTAATTGTACTAAACGCTATCTCCATGTGTCTTTAAACCACTTTGTGAATCAACTCTCCCGAAGAGATTCTCATCTCAAAACAACTGCCGTCCTGCCACAAATTTCGCATGTATGCCCTGTATATCCAAAGAAAGATACCCTGCCCGCTCAAGCCGTTGCAACGCAGATAACTCCTGCGGATAAGGAATACTTTTATCATCTAACACAATGGCATCAAATTCATATCCTTTCTCAAAGCTTCCCACCTTACCGAAAAATTCTCCTCCGCCCAAGGTAGCTAAATAAAATACTTCCGCACGGGTGCAATACCGGACGACAAATTCATATTAGAAGCAGGACAATGTGCGACAAACACACTATTTTTTCTCATCAAATCTACTTCTTCTTCCGTAGACCAGACACAGTGTGCCATGATTGTTTTCACATCCTCTTTCTGTTCATTATTTCTTCCGAAGCCGGATGATGATGGGTTGCAAAAATACAGGCACGGGTAGTGGCACTTTTTTTCATTTACTCTGCAAAAATAGAATATGCTTTTCTTGCATAGTCCAAGTCCTCATATTTTGCTTCTTCACAAAAAGCCTGCTGCTTTAGCCAGTCCATCAGCTCCAAATCCATGCCCAGACCACGATAGGTGTATTGGGGTGCATGGATATGCAAATCAATTAATCCCGGTATAATCAGGCAATCGCCATAATCAATTACCGGAAACTCTGCATATTTCGGTGGTAATGTTGTAAATACGCCCTGCGACTTTCCATCTTTACAAACAACATAGCCGTTTGTAGCGGTAACTATTTTATCCGGTGCAGCACTGTAACAAATATTTCCTTTTAGTACAAAATTTTTCATACAATAAACCTCATATCATAATTTTACATAATTTATTGTACCAAGTCGCTGGCGCGACGGCTAGCCCCAGATACATTTTTTTCTTCTTTGCCAGAACTTTAGCTCTCAAGTCTGTTCTTCAAAATGGTCTTTACCTAAAATGATACCCCAAAAACAAAAGAAACCCTGATAAACTCAGAGTTTCTTCTAAAAAGATATAATGCCGGCGACCGGAATCGAACCGGTACGGGAGGTTAGTCCCGCAGGATTTTAAGTCCTGTGCGTCTGCCAGTTCCGCCACGCCGGCATTT
>CAYWHY010000010.1:0-41626 GCA_964458255.1 uncultured Lachnospiraceae bacterium
TCGGTTCTTTTGTCGGTTCCTGCGTCGGTTCTTTTGTCGGTTCCTGCGTCGGTTCTTTTGTCGGTTCCTGCGTCGGTTCCTGTGTCGGTTCTTTTATCGGTTCCTGCGTCGGATCCGTTTCGTCCAGCAGTCTGAAGCCAATCGCCGCCTTTTTTGACGGATCAGCAATATCATTTCTATTTACTTCCACATAGTTTTCACTTATTTCCTGTGACCCCTCGATTAATGTCTTTGTAGACTCCACCCATTCTACCGTGTCAGCATTCGTTGATTCTACCACAGTTTCATTCACCTTTGTGTCTTCCGCTGCCGCATTGACCTGTGCTTCCGTTTTAACCTCATTAGCCACATCTACCTTCTTATACTCGATGGTATCCTTAACGGTAATTTCTAAGGCTCCCCTTGAAAAGCTGTAATCTTTTAAATCATTCGGACCTACTATGGCCACTTTATATTTTCCGGGTTCCATGTCCTTTTTATAAATAATGCCGTCTTTGTCCTCATCCTTTAAAATATAAGTTTCTCCGGAAGGCTTTGTTATTTCTGTTTCAAAAACAATATTAGGAATCAGTTTCCCTGACTTCTTGTTGGCAAATTTAATCTTTAAATCCTTTTGAATGGATGTAAGACCCATTGTTACCTCTATTTTGCCTGTGGATTCATCCCTCTGCGTTGCCTCTTTTTCAATTTCTTCCAGTTCTGCAGCATACACCTTGGATTTTTGTGCATCAGATATTGCAACCAAACCGCTTTCGCCGATTACAGGTATCCGGTCCATCCCCTCACCCACTTCTGCAAAAGTCGCAATCTGCCTCTCTTCCATTTTGGTGTTCACAAGCATATACCCGGTAAATCCTACCAGTAACAAAACAATCGCCCCGGTAAACATGACAACATTGTCTACCAGATTCATGTTCATCAAAAAATGACCTATTTTTTTAATTCCTTTCGGTTCTTCCTCATATTCATCTACTTCATCATCATATTCTTCGTCGTCATACTCTTCATCATCATACTCTTCGTCGTCATACTCTTCGTCGTCATATTCTTCGTCGTCATACTCTTCGTCGTCATATTCTTCGTCGTCATATTCTTCGTCGTCTGCAGCGTCTTCCTCCTCGTAGTACTCATCTTCTGTATCATCTTCCTCTTCGTAGTACTCATCTTCTGCAGCGTCTTCCTCCCCGTAATACTCATTCTCTTCATAACACTCATCAAATAATTCCCAGTCCGGCTGCTTTGATTTCGCGATTTTTTTATTCTTCTTTCTATGTACTTTCCGGCGTAAAATACTCACTTATGTGGACCTCCATTGTAACAATTTTGTAACATTTTGTTTTGTACCCTTCGACATTATATCATTTTTACTATTTCAGCACAATCCTTTTGTGCCACTTCTACGCGATAACTTAACAAAATTTTCTGTCGCATCTTATTGACTTTTTTTGTAGAAATTGTAAAATTAACTTGCAACTTAACAAACAATAAAATGTATTTATGAAATGGGGAATTTTATCATGATGTACATGCACTATTGCAAAAGCTGTCACCGTATTTTCATGCTGAACGGACACAAAATGATATGTCCTAAATGCACTGACCCTCTCACGGAGCTGCGAATTTCTTATCTGGATTATGTAAATTTAAATATGCAGGAACGTGAAAAATTCAAAGAATCCTGTGCAGATGAAGAACAACTGCGCAAAATGAAAGCCAATTACCGTATGTACAAATACAGTAAATGGTACCGCGAGCTTCAGGCGCAAAACAAAGACAATCTGCCGGTTACTACCCTGTTAGCAGCTAAGGCAAAACGCAAGAACGGTGACAAGTTACCGCAGTCCGGCAACACCGCTGACTGCCCTAATTAAACTAAAAAGGAACCTGTTTATCACTAATTCTGATACACAGGTTCCTTTTTTCATGTATTATCCGTCCTTCAATCACAAATAATATACCGCAATTCCGGCAAAAATACATAACATACCAAGCAGCTTCCTCCCGGTTATCTTTTCACGAAAGAAAAAATAACTTAAAAAAAGGACCATGATATATCCTGTCGCTTCTACTATCTGTACATTGGTAAACTCCATTCCTTCATAAGCAATAATCGTAAGAAACATGGATACAAACATCATCCCATACCCACAGATTACATAGCCGTTCAGATATTCCCTTATCCACATGTCGTACGTTTTCTCCGCACCCTTTTTCAGAAGAATCTGTGAAAATGATGCAATAAGTACCGAAACAAGCAGAATGATTAAATGCCAATTCATTTTCTCTCCTCCTTTGTGCCGTTTAGTATTACAATACCGCCTATTACCATCAAAATACCGCCTGCTTTTGATAAAGTAAGCTGCTCATCAAAAAGCAAATTTCCCCAAATCATTGCCCAGATTAATGTTACCGCTTTATTGGCATATGCCACGGACAATTCAAATTTTTTGATAATCTGTTGCCACAAAATTGCATAGATACCAAGAATCAGCAGCTCCAGCCCATATAACATCAGAAATGTCGTGCTGAATCTTTCCTGTGAGGAAGCCATTTTTGCCACTATGCTGTTAATACTGTAAATAAAAAAGACAGCCTGCAGGAGGAAAACATCTTTAACCTCAATTTTTCTCTTCATCTCTTTATCCTTTCAAAATGAATTTTCTTATCGATTTTATCACAAGTAAAACTTTTCGTATATTAAATTTTTATGAATATGTGGATTTTTTTGATTAATAATAGTAAAATGACAAGGAAATGTAAAAATCAAGGAGATTATTTTATGAACAACGAGCAAAATCAATCCTCCGTGCCCTCGTCCGGACATGGTTTTAAAATCAATTTTCATATCGTTATCATCGCAGCAATTTTACTTATCGGAGCCTTTTCCGCCTACCGGCTTATCCGCTGGAATCAGGGAACTGCCATCGAAGATGACGACACGGACATTGACCCTTCCCAATTTGATGTAGAAGCACTGGATATGATTATTCCCATGGACGCTTCCCGTCTGGAAAACCACGAGGATGATGGTGTTACCACTATTTTATGTCTTGGCAACAACCCTTTTACCGATGACAGAGGAGACGGGGGGCTCGCTTCCCTTATCGCAGGCAAAACCGGCGCTGTAGTGTATGACTGCGCTTTTCCGGATTCTTCTGCGGCATGCAAATATCCTATATACAACCCAGAATATACCAAGGATCACTTCAATTTTTATTATGTGGTGGAATGCTTTAGAAATAATGAATTTACAGCCATCGCTTCTATTGCCGGTGACGAAGCCGATCCACGATATTCTGAAACGGTAAACGTTATGAAAACCGTAGATATGGACAAAGTAGACATTATCATTGTTATGTATGACAGTACCGACTACAATAACGGAACACCTTCGGACAACCCTGACAATCCTTATGATGTCACAGCCTTTACCGGCGGCATCCGTACCACCCTTAATAACATCCAAAGTACCTGGCCATACATCCGTGTTCTGGTTATGTCTCCTACCTATGCCCGGTATCTTGACGAAGAAGGAAATCTTCATAACGGAACTACCAAGGATTTGGGAAACGGAACTTTAAATCATTATCTGGTTAAAGAAGCAGAAGCTGTCATGGACTGTGGTGTTTCTTTCATCGACAATTACTACGGAACCATTAATGAAGATAATTATGAAGAATATATGAGAGACCATCTCCACCTCAACGAAAAGGGACGTGAAAAAGTAGCCGGCCGTATCGCCGATATTATTAATACCCGTATTGGAGTTGTGTCCTCAAATTAAAGCAAAAAGGTTTGTAAACTGCCCGTTGCAAACCTTTTTACTTTTTTGCCAAAAGAGCTTCAAAATCAAACTCTTCCACTATTTCCAGCATATGTGCAAGGTACTCATCAATTGTTTTTCCTTCTTTTCCATGCTTTGCCACAAGGCAGGTACCATCTGCAAAACATTCTGCCATAAAGCGGTTATAATCCGGATGATAATGACTGTAATCCGCATAATGGTTCAGGTCAAGAATAATGTCTTCTCTGTCCGGGAAAAAATAAACCTCCACATTATCATAGGCATTTAATCTTTCGGCAATATAACGATATTCCTCAATTGTTGCCTCTAAATGATTTTCCCTAAGCACATCATTCCAATACAAAATACTGTACGGTGGAAAAAAGATTACAAAATCCGTATCGGTATTTGCTTCTATATAAGGACAGATGTTTATGTCCAGATTTTCTTTTACCGGAGCAATATAGGCATGTGCATCCGTCTGTTCTTCCACTTGTCCGGGAGATACGTAATTGTGCAATACCCATTCTTCACTATAATATTCCTCCGTCCACCAGCTTTTATATACCGTTGCCAAATCCGTAGGTTCCGGGTCCGCCATGGGCCGAAGCACATAATTAAGAAGTACCTCCTTATTAAGCACATAGGAAACATCATTCATCAGTTTATCGTCATACAAATATTCCGGTATGGGATACTTTGTCTGGTCTGCCGCACCGGTATAAGTAATGACATCCACCCCCAAAAACACCTTTTTCACCTTGTTTTCACTGTTAAAAATGATTTCCATAATATTGGCCTGATCCTTGGGAAACGCTGCGCTATAGCTTAATTTAACGGTATTAAGGCCCATCAGCTCACGAAACCAGTTTGTGTTAAAATTCACCGTCATGGAAGAGCCCAAAATCACACTGTCATATTCCATATTTTGGGCCATTCCCGGATTTTGGGACAATTGATTGTCCACAAGATACGGAAACCCTTCAAGAGGCTTATGATAGTGAAAAAACGGGTCCACATAAATCACCAGTGTTGCTGCCAGAATACAAAAAGACAGTGCGAGTGCTACGATGGCAACAATGGCTCTTTGGAAGGAAGATGCCTTTATTCTGTTTTCAGTCTCATTTGTCCGTAACTGCATTGATTCACTCTTTCTACTAGAAATTTACATACAGGAAGCTGCTCACATTGGAAAAAGACAGCACACACCACACCAACAAAACGGAAAGTATCACGGTATTTTTCACGGAGGGCTTCATCTCCCCGCTTACCTGCACTGCTGTCTTTGCAAAAAAGACAATCAGCAGGGAAACCACTAACATAAGCACCATTAAAATATAATGTGCATAGCTGAATCTGTCCAGTCCAAGTACCTTAATCACATACCAGAACTCATCCAGCCGAAAACAACCGGCAAAATCCCGGTTAATTTTCTCAATATCAAAAGAAATCAGCTTTTTTAGCACTAAAAGCGCATCCTGCACGGAAGGTGCCCTGAAAAAAATCCAGGCAATATTCACATAAAAAAAAGTACAAAGGACAGATAACGCATGCTCTATTTTGCCCTTTTTCCTTACCCCCGTTACATCCTGTCTCCATCTGGTAATCACATACAAAATGCCATGCAGAACTCCCCAGATAACAAAAGTAATTCCCGCACCGTGCCAGATACCGCTTACCAGAAATACCAAAAATGTATTGACATAAGTCCGCAGCCTTCCTTTGCGGTTTCCACCCAGAGGAATGTACAGATATTTTGTAAAAAAGCGGGTCAGGGTCATATGCCAGCTCTTCCAAAACTCTAAAATGTTCGCAGCCTTATAAGGCGAATTAAAGTTAATCGGAAGAGAAAATCCAAGCATTCCGGCCGCACCCATTGCCATATCACAATAACCGCTGAAATCAAAATAAAGCTGCAACGTATAGGAAAGCATCAAAATCCAGGCATCCCCCGTACTTAAAGCTGCCAGACTGCCATAGCCATATTCCACCGCCTTACCAAGTGTATCCGCAAGAAGCACTTTTTTGGACAATCCCATAATAAAAAGAGCAAAGCTTCTATAGCCCTTCTCCCAATCATAAGACGTTAAAAGAATCCTCCGGATCTGTCCATTTATCTCATCCGGCAGAGCAATCGGGCCTTGTATCATTTTCGGGAAAAACGTAATATATACACCGTAATCCCAAACAGACATATGCGATAAATTCCCACGATATGTTTCCATCAGAAACGCAATCTGGGTAAAAGTATAAAAACTGACTCCCAGCGGCACAAACGTCATTCCCGTGTATTTAAAGCAAAACAATGCCAACAGGTTCAGAAAGATTCCCGCTGCCAAAATCACTTTTTTCCTCTGCCCCTTTTTCATCTGCTTATAAATCACATAATTAACCACCATGCTGATAAGCAGTACCGGAATATTCGCAAGCTTAGAAAATCCTAAAAACCATAAAGACATAAAAATCAGAAAAGCCTTCATATAAACGGCTTTTTCCAATTTCTTTGCCATATAAAATCCCAACAGGCATAAGGGGAAAAATAAAAAAACAAATGCATATGAATTAAACAACATGTTCTTTAGTCCTCTTCGTAATATTCGTTCCAGCCTTCCACAATCTCAGCCGTAGCCACATCCTTGTACAGCCGATAGCCATCAATATCTGCCAGAAACAACAGTCCCATTTCTTCCGGATCACCTTCCACTTCCCTTGTAGGTGACAAAACAATATACTGGCAATAAACTTCTCTTGTCGCTTTAAGCAAATCCTCTATCACGATTTTTTCGGTTTCTTCCATTGCCGCATGCACCGCATTATAATAATCCCACTGACTGGCAACCATTTCACGCCCGTAAGGCATTTGAATCGTCGCATCATACTGACGCACGAAATATACCAGTTCTTCCGGCACTACCACCATCACATGTTCGTGTGCATCCTCAGGTTTAATGAAATCACAGATACGCACTACCGTATCGGGAATATGGTACAGATTCTCTGCCTTGGAAATGTAGCTGCTGTTGTATACATAGCTACCGCACAAAATAATAGATAACGCGGTCACGATAAGTCCCACTCTCTTGTGGCTTCCAAACAGACGGCATGCCGCATAAACCGTAATAAGCCCCATGGGAATGGTCCAGAGAATCCGATAATATGTCTCCGGGTCAAGTCCTGCCGCAACAAAAGCCATTCTGCTTATCGGGCACAAAAACAAAAGGAAAATAAGAAACGGTGCATACACAAACATCAGCCTGATTTTTTTATCTTTTTCCGTCAGCAAAAGGTATGCCCATGCCATCGCAAAAAGCAGCACGAGTAATTTTAATCCCGTATATAATTTAAAGATTACAAGACTTTCCATAAAAATTCCAAACATGGCACTACACCTTTCTGCCCAAAGGAGGGCCTAACGACTGATAATCAAATAAACAAGCACATAAGCGGCACTGGGAATGCAGGTAAGTCCCGCTTTTACAAGAATACTGAATTTTCTTTCCTTTATCATAAATAAAAAGGCCAGTCCCGCCACAAGAAGTGCACTTAACATTACCGCCAGTGAGCTGCTTACACCTGCTGCCAGATTCAGACAGGCAAGTAAAATCCAGTAACCTGTCTGTTCTCCCTTTTTTCGTTCCTTAGCTGCTTTTTCAAACAGACAAAGGAATATCCAGAACACTGCCGGCAAAATCAGATTTCCCGCCACCGATTTGCCCTGCCAGGTCCTGGTAAGCAAAAAAGTTTCATTCGTATAAATCGATACATTTCCAAACATTTGGAAAAGTGCCATTAAAACCATAAAAACCGGCACTCTGTCCTGCCTGTCCTTAAAAAGTCTTTGTCCGATTTTAAAGTAAACCAGATAGGTAAGGGGGAGCAATAAAAGCGGTGCCACGCTATGAGCAATAATTGTGCTGTGAATATGACTCATCCTGCCCACAAACGCCTCCCAGACAGGAATCAGTGCAAGTGCATGGCGCACATCAAGCGGTGCACTCCTTCCCGTATTGGGATTAATCCTGTACAAAGTGTCTGTCTGCTGTGCAATCACTCCCTGCACGCCGTAATAAGCATCGTCTCCGTCAAAGGAAGCATTGGTAAAAGACATGTACATCTGAAATCCCAAAATCAACAAAAAAAGACAGAAATAAATCTTATCTTCCAAACGATATGCTTTCCCGACCGTCTTATAATGAATTGCAAGCTTATAGCCCTTTTTCCGCATAAGAACCGTGTAGGTGGCTCCCGCCGCCGCAAGCAGAAAGGAAACTGCCGCAAACCACTTTACAAGCGTTGAAAAACCATGATAAGTCTCAAAAACAACCACCGGTATTCCCACCAGTTCAAATAAAGCAAACAATACAAAATAGCCTGACAAAAAGATGGTTCCCACAGTCCTGTCTTTTTCCGGAAGAAGTATTGCAGGCAAAAGCCCTAATCCGAAAGGAAGTAAAAACAACCAGAACAGTAAGCTCACTATTTGAAATACAATCATGTTAAAACCCGCCTTCCCCTAATCATTATTTTTTGCGAAAGAGATAGTACATAAAGCTCTGATCATTAAGGCTCCACGGAGCCTCACAAACCAATTCATATTTCTCCCAAATTACATCAGGATAATCATCCCGTGCAATGACAAAGGTAATCTGTCCTTCTTCGATATACCGCTCCTGCTCACTTAAGACCGTATCCATAATAACCGTCTGCGTCTGAAACCACTGACAGGTCGGTACAATATCACAAACCGTGTATAAACCGGCATCCAGGCAGCCGATATTAAGAAGCGTGGGGTTTTCCTCCTGCTCCACAATTTCCTTAAATTTATAAAGAAAAATATCTTCTTTTTTCTCTGACATAAACGGAATATTCATGCCTGTCAGATACAAAAACACCACACTAACTACCATGGCCGCAAGGCATCCTGCCGCAGTCGGACAGACCACCTTCTTACAAACACTTTCCGCACCCCTTCCAAGCAGGGCAAATCCAAGCACCGTAAAAGTGCAAAGCGGCAACGCATAGTAAGGCAGCTGTGATCCGCCGATATAAATTCCCAAAAACAGGAAAAAGCATAGTGCAAAAATGTTGAAACTGCGAAACCATTTTTTCCCGTTACCGAAAAATTCAAACAAAACACCGGGAATCACAAACGCAAAATAAGAAAAATTCTCTATCATCACCCAGTAAAGAATTTTTGCAAGTGTATAAATTCTCTCACCAATGCCGGGACCTTCTTCATTCAGATTGCTGTACGCAAACACATTAATAAAGACATAGCCCCAATACCAATAGTAAAGTGCACCATGCAGTGCAAAATAAATCAGCCAGGGGATAAACGGAATCGCCATGCCTCCCAGGAACACAAAGCAGGCTTTTACCGCTCCCACAAAATCCTTTCTTACCAAAAAAGAAAAGGCAATGCACATCATCCATGCAAAGAAAAAGCCAAGGGATGTAAACTTAATATTTGCAATCATCCCCGCCAAAAGTCCGCCGATGAAAATCGTTTTATTGCTCATAGCCTTTGCCGGATACTCATATTTAAAATAGCGCAGGGACAAAAACAGTCCCCAAAGTAAAAACGGCAGACATATCTCCTCTGCACTGCCTCCCCAGTAAAAGCTCGGGGAAGCAAAACAAACCGCCAAAACAACGGGTGTAAGTACAAGTGCCGTATTTCTTTTTATATAAAGCTGCAAAATGCGGTATATACCTGTCAGATCAAATACAGCAAGTATCAGTTCCAACAAAAACACACCTGCAAAGGTTGTATGGGACACTAAATATGCCAACCCGTAAAAAAAGTACAGGTACATTCCCTTCTGGTCAAAGACATCCCTATAAGGGACCTTCCCGTTAAAGAGAGCCTTACCCACGGAAAAATAACTGTTTGCATCATTCCAGTCATTGCAGGGATACAAAAAAGAAGAACGGGAAGCCAAAAGCAGAATGATACCTGCTGCCAGCAAAAAGTAGCCCCATTCCCAATAATTTTTATTTTTCATTTCCTGATACCATCTTGTTTTTTCCATTATAATTTCCTTATGTCCTCTGCTTTACCGTATACTATTACCCATTTTACACTAAATTTATCTTAAGCACTAGTATCTATTTGTCTTTTTATGCTCTTTATGATATAATGGGCACAGGAGAAAAACAAGCGCTGCAAAGCAGCATTTGTTTTTCTTGTGCCGTTAGCGACCAAACGGTCTGTGAAGCAGACAAAGAAGCGCGGCAGCGCGGGTTTGCGGGTGAATGTGAAAAGCTTGAAAGGTAAGGGTATGCTATGAAAAAAGCACTGATCATCGGTGCCGGTCCTGCCGGTCTTACAGCAGCTTATGAACTGTTAACCAAATCAGATGATATAGAAGTAGTTGTATTTGAAGAAAGCGATTGTTTTGGCGGTATTTCCAAAACAGTAAACTACAAAGGAAACCGTATGGATATGGGCGGACATCGCTTTTTCTCCAAAATTCCCGAGGTAAACGCATGGTGGGACAAGATGCTTCCCATGCAGGGGGCTCCTACCTATGATGACATACTTTTAAATCGCCCCATGCCTCTTACAGAGGGTGGACCCGATCCCGAAAAGGAAGACCGCGTCATGTTAACCAGACATCGTGTGTCCCGTATTTATTTTGATTCCAAGTTTTATGATTATCCGATTTCGTTGAAACCGGAAACCTTTAAAAACATGGGATTTTTTACAACCATGAAGGTAGGCTTCAGTTATCTTGCTTCTCTTTTCCGCAAGCTTCCTGAAGACAACCTTGAAAACTTTTATATTAACCGTTTCGGCCGTAAGCTTTATTCCATGTTCTTTGAATATTATACCGAAAATCTTTGGGGACGTCACCCCCGTGAAATTGACGCTTCCTGGGGTGCACAGCGTGTAAAAGGACTTTCCATTATTGCTATCATTAAAGACGTATTGGGTAAGCTTTTCAAAGTAAAAGGCCGCAAGGTAGAAACCTCCCTGATTGAGGAGTTTAAATATCCCAAATTAGGTCCCGGCCAGCTTTGGGAAGTAACCGCTGACGAAATTGTTAAACTGGGCGGTACTATTTATAAAAATGCCAAAGTAACCAAGATACACAAAAATGAAAATAATATCCTTACAGGTGTTACTTACGAAACAGACGGCGCTGAGCACACCGTGGAAGGTGACTATATCATCTCTTCCATGCCCGTTAAGGATTTGGTTGCAGGCATGAATGATGTGCCCGCAGAACCTGCCAGAATTGCAGCCGGACTTCCTTATCGCGATTACATGACATTAGGTGTTCTGGTTCCCAAAATCAATCTGGTAAACAAAACAAACTTAAAGACAGTCAGCAATATCGTTCCCGACTGCTGGGTATATGTACAGGACAGAAATGTAAAGCTGGGACGTTTCCAGATTTACAACAACTGGTCTCCTTACATGATTAAAGATTTGGAAAACACTGTTTGGATCGGTCTTGAATACTTTGTATTTGAAGGCGATGAATTCTGGAACATGACAGAAGAAGAATTCTCCAAAGTCGGTATAGAAGAAATGATTAAATTGGGACTTATTGATCGTGCAGATGCAGTCATTGACACCCATATGGAAAAAGTAAAGAAAGCCTACCCTGCTTACTTTGATACCTATGACGAAATTGATACTCTGATTGATTATCTGAAATCCATCGACAACCTCTACTGCGTAGGACGTAACGGGCAGCACAGATACAACAATATCGACCATTCCATGGTTACCTCTTTTGAAACCGTTAAAAACATTTTAAGCGGTAAAAAGGACAAGACCAATATCTGGAGCGTTAATACCGAAAAAGAATATCACGAAGAAGCAAAAGAAAACGAAGCTGAAGTGGATTAAACCATAAACCCTTCAAGCTGATATCATATGCTGATACCGGTTTGAAGGGTTTATTCAATTATATCTGTTGAGGCTTCATAAAGAGGACTCCAAATGAAAAAATTTAATCTAAAACACTTTCTGGAAAACAGTATACACGGTGTATATCTGGCAGTATTTTGTATTTGCGCATTTTTTACATTATTTCATTTTAAAAAGTATCCTTTGGAGTTTCAGCACAGTACGCCAAAAACAATTTTATTTGCATGTCTTGCCGCCTTGATACTGTTTCTTTGGGAATATCTGCTTAAAGGAAAAAATAACAAATTCTGCAACATAGTCCGTGCATGCACGACCATTACATTGGTACTCCTGCAAATATTTTTGTTTCTGAAAACCATTACCCCCATCGGCTGGGATGTTCTTGAAGTGGTAAACGCAGCAGAATTCGGTCTATACAACGGCGACTATTTTGTTAAATATCCAAATAATCTGTTTTTGGAAATTTTTCTTTCCAAGGAATTACATCTTACCTCTTTTATAACTTTTTTGTCTTCCCAACGAAAGCTGGAGATTCTCAATTTATTTTTCGTGGATGCAGCTATATTGATGGCTGTTTTAACAACAAATAAATTATATGGTCTGAAGGCCGCCGACCGTGTATTTATGACTTCCATGCTATTAATCGGCTTTCATCCCACCTTATCCGTTATTTACAGTGATACCCTGGCCATGCCATTTCCGATTGGTACCTTGTGCTGTCTGACTTTTGGCTTAAAAAGCAACAGCCCCTTAAAAAGAACACTCTTTTTTTCGTTAGGTGCCGTGTTTGGAATAGTAGGCTTCTTTATAAAACCTACGGTTGTTATAGTGGATATCGCCATCATAATCATAATGCTTCTTCATTGGAAAAAGGATTTTCTTAAATCGGGAATTCTGCTTTCTGTGTTCATTGCCATATTGGCAGGCTTCATTACCTATGCCGCAATCAATGTTTTTGAAGCATCCACCAAAGCCGAACTAACTGCCCAATATCCTGACATCAAACCCCGCAGCTGGCTTCATTATCTCAGTCTCGGACTGAGCAAGCCTACATCCGCTTCCTCCGGTTACGGAAGCTGGAATGAAGAAGAGGTCACCTGGATGCAGGAGCATATTGATCATCCGAACTATGTGCAGGAAACAGTCGAACATATCAAAGAACGCCTGATTGATTTCGGTCCACCGGGCTATGCAGAATTTTTGATGGATAAATTAATTTGGGCCGGAAGCGACGGAACCTTCTTCTACGGTGGAGAAGGGGATTTCCACTTAGAAGAACAAGAATCCACAGATACGCTAAGGGGGAAACTGCAAACTGCTTTATATATTGAAACAGATTTTTATCAGAACCGGCTTTCCTCATGGCTACAGGGTGTCTGGCTAATGGTATGCATCAGAAGCATTCTTTGCTATTTTGAACAAGAGCGCTCCGCTTTTAGCAGTATTGCAAAGCTTTCTGTTTTAGGATTGTTTTTATTCCTCCTATTGTTTGAAAACAGAAGCCGTTACCTGTTTTTATATCTCCCTGTATTTATATTCGCTTTAGAAAGCAGTCATGCTCCAATTAAAAAGCTTTTGCACTAATGTGCAAAAGCTTTTGGCTACTTCAATATAAAATTCTTAAATCATTATTTCTTTCTGAACAATGACTGTCTTGCACCATGATGTGCATCACGATTATTTAATGTATCGTCTACCGCATCCATACGAAGCCCTGCATCAATAAAGTCACAGTATTTACAGAAAGGATAATCTCCTCTGCTTGTCCTGATTGCCTGACGAACCTTCTTATATTCCTCACTGTTCCAGGCATCCTTAATGGTTACCTCATTTAAATCTGCCAGATTCGTTACTTCAAAGTTATCACAACAACAGATGCCCATCTTCCCGTCAGGGAAAATAAAGATATCCGTATACGGCATCAGACATGTTTCCTTAATAATCTTTTGCGTGTTCTGCTTGTTAGGTGCACTGCCTGCACGATTTGTTAAAACAGCCTCAATGTAGCGCATCTGGATAAGCAAATCCACATCCTTAAATTCTTCCGGATGTGCCTTGGCATAGTCATAAATTTCCTTCACATTGTCTTTCAGCTTCATATCGGTACAATAGTTATTGATAATAAACTGATCCACATAAGGAACGATTTCCCTTACCTTGTCCACTGTAAGAAGAAGTCCGTTACTGGAAAGGAAAATAAAGCTGTCCGGTAATTTTTCCCTGCAGTATTTGTGGAATTCTACAATTCTGGTATCCAGAAACGGTTCATTATTTCCGTAAAGAGTAAGATGTCCCTTGTAGCCCCAGTCATGAAGCTGGTCAATGATTTTGTAGAACAACTCATCTTCCATTCTCTTATAAGAACGTTTCTCAGCGTATTTATTGGCTGTGCAGAAAGCACACGTATTGTTGCAGCGGTTAATGGTCTCTAAATTTACCACCAGGGGCATCGGCGGCTCTTCATCCTTAAAAAAGTAATCAATATACTGCTTCTGCAATTTATTTCTTGTTAAAAACTGCAATTTTAAATAACTTTCTGATGAAAGCATGGGGAATCTCTTCTGCATCTCCCAACCGATTCTTCCACCGAAATTATGAAATCTAACAGGCATACTTATCTCCTTTTATCAATGCTTCATCAAGCACAACTTTCTTTATACAAATCATTCAACTTATTTATACTATCATTGATTTTACTTACCGTCAACTCCGCCCTTTATGAATCACTCCACAAATCACCCACAAATTTCTTTTCCGCAGATAACAGTTTTTCCTTTATCTTCAACACCTTAAAAATATAGGTTCTTAGGATATCCATCGCGGAACACACCGCATAAATGCCAACGGCAATTCCCACTACCGCTATTGCCATAGCCGGTGCCGGAAGCAGACTAAGTGAGGCGAATCTGTCCCTAATCAAATAATTCCAAACCAGGGGATGTGCATGTATCAGATAAACGCTAAAGGCTAACGGTGCCCAAAATGTAATGCACTTTTTCCACCGGAAAGATACCGGCATCCTCACAAACAAAATCAGCAAAAAAACGGCAACACCTAAATTCGTCGGTGATATATGTCTGGTGAAACATGCACTATAGGATGCCATGATTGCCAAAAATCTGTTTTCTCCCTGATGCAATGCTGCCATTTCCGTTAAAATTTTAAATCCCCAGGAAAAAACAGTCAGCACGGCAACTCCCATTACCGCTTTTGCGGATGAAATTTTCTCCGGCAGATTACTTTTCTTCACATAACCGCCTATGATATATATCACAATCAGCCATAACGCACTTGATCCTTCTGCGGTTCCGAATTTATCTCCCAACAATGTCTGCAAAACGGAAAAGGCCGCAATAAGTGCGATTACAACAGCCCTCAGCTGCCTCTCAGTCAGCATGTGAACAGCCTTATTTAATAACGGTATAAAAAAGAAAAGACAAAAATATGCCGTAAAATACCAATAGGAAGATCTCATAACAGGGAAAAATGCCTTGATGAAAGCGGCGGGTGCTACCGAACCGGGCACAAATATAAAAAACACAAGTGCTATTGCAATATTATAAAATACTACCCGTAACCATAATAATATGATATTCGCATATTTATAAGAGGAATGAATTCCGACATACCCTGATATCAAAGCATAACAGTTAATCGAGCAACAGGCAATTGTTTCCAAAAGCCATGCCACGCAATATTGAGAAGACGCCTCCGCACAAGACGTCAAAATTCCTCCCGGTCCCAGAATATGTGCAATTAATACCATAAGCATGGCCAACATTCTCAGCAGATCCACACCCGAATTTCTTTGTTCCTTCTTTACTTCGTTCAAGATACTTCTCCTTATGCCTAGCCCTTTACTTCGCCGTCATGGGAAAGCAGGGACACAGAAGTAATGCCGTCCATCCCGGAAATCCTGTTTACCAGTTCCTTTTCCTTTTTGGTCTTAACCTCCAAAATCAAATCCATACCTGTTTTGGTGATGTTTTTGGATTTCAGTTTATAAGCAGACCCCATTTCCTTTATGCAGTCAATAATCTCATCCTCAGCCGTCTTTGATTCTGCATTGACAATCAGCAAATAAGGGCTGATTCGAACAGGCATCATATCCAGAATTAAAATACCGATTGTAACAAACACCGCCAGAATAATGCCTATTTTGTAAAGTCCTGCGCCACATATAATGCCGGTACCGATAGACCAGAACAAAAACAATAAATCCATCGGGTCTTTAATTGCGGTACGGAATCTCACAATAGAAAGTGCACCTACCATACCTAATGAAATCACAATACTGGACTGCATGGCAAGAATAATTCCCGCTGTTACCACTGAAATAATTGCCATGGATACATTAAAGTTCTTAAAATAAAATGCACTTTTCGTTACCATCTTATACACAAAAAATATGTACACAGCTATGACGAAAGTAATAATAAGCGTTGTCATAATTTTAGTTGTTGATAAGTCAGAATAGGAAAATCCATCCAATACTGATTTTTTAATTACGTCTCCAAAATTCATTTTTCTTTCCTCTCTTGTCTTTATATATTTTTATAATTTCTTGCATAATAATACTTTGAAAAAGCAGTTTGCTGCAAACTGCCAAGCTCCAATGTCTGTGCAATATATTCCGGAAGCAGTTCATCATATTTGACCTCCAGTATATGCTGTCCTTTCGGAAGAAGCGGTACTAAAACGGACGGTTGTTCCAAAAACTCTGTCACTTTTTCGCTTCCGCTTATGTTTCTGTCAAAGGTAATACGCACATTTCCTCTGGTATCCACAAATGCCGTTCTCTCATATTCCACGATGCAAACAGGGTGCACACCGTTCATCTTCCTTTGTGCATAAAACTCTTTTTCCAAATCAGTACTGTCTTTCCTTATTTCCACTGTCTGCCCACGCATATAGGACAAACAGTCCTCTCTGGAAATACCGGCACTTACTTTACTTGTCATCCCACGAACCTTACTCTTCTTTTCCAGCTTAATCACTTTATCGCTTCCGTCATAAATTCGAATTCTGTATTTCTTTCTGTTATCTGTTCCCTCTTCATTTTCTTTCATGCAACTGTCATAGAAATCGTCAAAATATAAGCTTCTTATGTGATACACACCGTCTTGTCCATGCCCGTCTGTTTTCATAAGCGGCTTTAAGCGATATCGTATGATTTGAAGTTCTGTATCCGACACTAAAAACTTCAGTTCATGTCTGTATTTCATATGTCATTCTCCCATCTGTCCGATATAGCTGTCTAAATAATCTATTCTCTTGTCGATATATTCGTAAATATATGCATCTGACCAGAGCTCTCCCTTAGGAGGCCACATCTGATAATTTCTCACATAAGCACCCAAACCGTGCAAGTATGCAAATTCCAAATCAACCATTTCATACAGTGCTTCTTTGGTAATAACATCTGCCCTGAGCTCCTGCCAACGCTTTTTAAGCATTGTACCGATCTCCTGCGGATTCTTTTCATACAGAACTTCCATATCGGGTGTCCAGCCATCGGGGCTGTCAAGATTCTTTTCCTGATAACAGTTAAAATTACAATCAATATCGTCAATCCATGAATTTCCCCATGTCATATTCAAATCCCACGGAATCTTGACAAACTCATAATGACCGTCTCCCTGATAATCTGCCCTAAAATATATATTTTTCATAATATTGTCCATACCGTTCACAAGCAGATTAAACAGGTTATAATCAACCGCATTTTCCATATTTAACAGTGCCTTGCACGCTTCATAATCATCCCATTTTTCAAAGCAGTACGCATCCGTCCAGTTCCTAAGCGGCTCCCAGTCCTGCATTTCAAAATCTTTTGGATATTTCCATTCAAAGGTAGGCGTCATCTCCCTGGTCAGTTCCCTGTAAAAATCATCCTCATCCGGAACTTTCTGATCCTTGCACTTATAAAGGATATCTTTCGCATCAAGGTGAAGCGCTTTTTTGTCAATTCGCTCAGAAAGGCCATAGACACCCAGATAGTATCCATCCATAAACACTTCCACATATTCCATATGGATCCCTTCATCATAGCCTACGCTGTTATCCGAAGCAATTTTCTGCCACACCTCATAAGAAAGCTTATTGTGTATCAGACCATCATCATCATATAACGCATGCAACATCCAGTCATCATCACTGCGCATACCAAGAAGCGACAATTTCTCATCCGTTAAAGTAAGACGATAACTTGATTTTTCATACTGCAGGGTGGTAGACCCACGCAAATGCCAGTCGCAGTCTGCCGTCTGTACCTGCAGATTACTGTGGTACGGATCATATATTTCCATAGTTCCGCAAGTAATTTCCTGTCCGTCTTCCTTCTTGCCGGACACACCTTCCGTAAAAAGGGACATGACAGGCATTCCCGTAAAATACACATTATACATCCAGCACATCTCTTCCCTGATCCAGAACAGCCGGAAAACCTTGTTTTCACTCATCGCAGAGGCCTTGTCAGCAAAGCCCTCATCCTCCAGAAAATACAACCTGCCGTCAGGCACCTTAAGCGTTCCCTCCCAATTACTTTCATACATATCCTGTGGAATCAGAAGCATATTCTGTTCTATATCATAGGGCAGTGTACTGTCATTGACGGTAATTTCAGGCCACATAAAAGCATCTTCTTTTTCCCCACAGAGCCTCTCTATCTCTTCACCGGCAAGAACCTCTGCTTCCATAACCGTATGAGTAAAATAATCTTCTATTCCGTCATAATGCAAATAAATACCCAGCATTACAACAGATACTATCATAAACATTATTTTTTTCATGAAATCTTTTCCTTTATTTCACCACAGCAGAATCAAGCTCATAATACTTACAAAGGCCCTGATTTTCCCAAAAATCCATACTATCCTGAATATCTGAAAAATAAAGCAGATAGGGTTTGGCAGTGAGTGCTTCCACTTCCACATTCTTCTTACCGCTTCTGTATACGGCAATTCTACCATATAGGATTTCCCCATACTCCTGTGCACTTCCGTCTGCGAGATCCGTAATTGCGGAAGTAAACGTAAAATAATGTCTGTTCGGAATTACCATAAGTGCACCTGCAAAGCCAAAAAATCCGATACAACAAAGCAGGCAATATATTTCATTCATGGAAAAATGCCGTTTCTCTTCCTTTTCAAAGCCATGTGCTTCATATTGCTTTCTCGCCCATCCCGTCAGATACCCCACACACAAAGTAAGAACCAGTATGTACATGGTAAATGTCACTGCCTGTAATCTGTGTGCTTCTATATTTCCCATGGCAAAAAGAGGCGGAGTCATCATGGCAGACACCAGACAATACCCAAACACTACTACCACAAGCGGACAGGAAAAACAAAACTCCATTCCTCCCGTCATATGCCAAAATAACGGAATCAGTACCAATACCAATAGTAAAACAGGCCAGCCCGACCATTCACCGATACAATACTCAAGACAATATAAAAACGATACCAAAACAGCTTTCACCGGATTCATGCCCGTTGTATTTTCTGCCCTTATCCAATTTCCGGGAGCTGCAACATTTAAGATAAATCCAATATAAAAAAATATAATCGGAATCAACAGAACTTTATGCCGGTTCCATTTTTTCTTAAAAGTCACCGCTGCCACTACTACAAACAATACAATCGCAACGTTTAACGCCGTCATCTGGTTGCCGCCACCGGTTAAAAACCCAAGAAACGATGCCAAAATGACTTTCCCAATCCTTTTCCTTCCTTTATCATGGACGGCTGAAATAAGCAGCCCATAAAAAAACAAAGACAGACAGTGAATAAACATATAATTCACAGCCCCACTGTACCAGAAAAAAGCTTCCACTCTTCCCACCATACGCTGCACCGTCACAAACAGCATAAGAAAAATGACACAATTACTTACCCATTTATCCGCTCCAAATACTTTTACAAAAATTGTTCTTAACAAATAAAGGTTCGCTGCCGTCAGTGCAATCACCATAATCCAGGCAGTAACTACATAGCATCTTTCTCCAAACGCATTCGGTGGCACAGCCATCAGAAAATTAGAGGTAAAATATCCCATCCAGTGCTGCCAGTCTTCTATCGCACGCCAGATGCCCACTCCGATTACCTTTAAGACAGAGTGGCTTGCATCCCACATTTTTCTGGCATCCCTTCCAATAGAATAATCATCTGCACTGGGATAATTATACCATGAAATCCACATAATCGGAATCAGGCTCACAATATACATTACCGCAAGAAACAGTGATAATGTTTTTGGTGTTACCGCTTTTTGTATAAACTGTTTTCCTTTTTCTATCTGCCGCATGTCATCACTTCCTATTTTTTCAGATACCCTTATATGCATTACAAGCTTCAATTACCATCGTTACTTCTTCCTCTGTCATTTCAGGGAAAAGAGGCAATGTAACACAGTGACCTGCCAGATACTCGGCATTAGGGCAATCGCCCGGCTTATATCCTAAATTTTCATATGCCTTCTGCAAATGACAGGGAACAGGATAATGCCTGTTACATTCCATTCCTTTTTCTTCCATATAATGAATCAAAGCACCAGGATCTTCTGTGGTAACCACAAACAAATGATATACCGGTTTGGTATTGCCCGGATGCACCTGCATGGTAAGCAGCGGATTGGTAATCTCTTTGACATATCTTTCCCCGATTTTTTGTCTGCGGGCTGTCCACTCCGGCAAGTATTGTAAGCTGACACTCAAAACAGCCCCCTGCAGCCCTTCCAGACGATAATTATAACCAATCACATCATGATAATATCTCACCTGACATCCCTGATTCTTTATCGTTGTAATGGCATCAAAATATTCCTTTTTGTAACAGGTAACACTACCGCCTTCTCCGAAGGCATACAAATTTTTGCCGGGATAAAAACTAAAACAGCCAAGGTCGCCGAGTCCGCCTACCATTTTTCCTTCATACAAAGCTCCATGCGCCTGTGCACAATCCTCTACCACATAAAGTCCGTACTTATCCGCAATCGCTTTTACCTTGCTAAACTCAAAAGGCTGTCCGTATAAATGCACGCCGAGAATCGCTTTGGTTCTCTCTGTAATCTTCTCTTCTATCTTATCAGGATCAATTTCCCATGTATCTGCCGTGCAGTCCACAAATACGGGTGTAGCACCCGTATAGGTGACACCCCATGCCGTTGCAATATAAGTATTGGCCGGCACGATTACTTCATCCCCTGCACCGATACCAAGTGCCATCATTGCACAGTGCAGTGCACTGGTTCCGTTGTTTACTCCTGCCGCATAAGGCACACCAACGTACTGCGCAAATTCTTCATCGAATTTATCCGCAAATTTTCCACCTGAAAAGGCAGTTTCCTCGCAAACTGCCTCTATCGCTTTCAAATATTCTTCTTTGTGCTTTTGAAAGTCTCTTGACAAATCAATTCTTTTTAACATATTAAGCCTTCTTTCCGCCTATGCTTTTTTTCTTTTTTCTTCCTGCAGGAAAGTCTTTTTCAGTCTGTAAATCTGCACCAGGTAGTTTTTAACGGTCTTCCATATCTTTACTGTGGTATTATAATCTTCCTGCCATTCTACCGGCATATCATAAATTACCATGCCGTCTCTTTCTGCCCGAAGCAGAAACTCTATTGTATAAAACCAACCATTATCATTGCTGCTCTCTCTTACCAGCTGCTCTGCTGCCTCTTTACGCAAAAAAGTGAATCCGCAAACCGCATCCGATGCCTTCATACGAAAAATCGTTTTTAAAAGAAATACCAGCCCCATAGAAGTGATTTTGCGATACCATTTCCGTCCCTTCGTATCAGATTCCTTACTGAATCTGCTTCCGTTTACATATTGAAGCTCCGGTTTCGTCTTAAAAAGCGCAATGGTCCTTCCAAGATATTTTAAATCTGTGGACAAATCAATATCCATATAACCCACAATGTCACTTTCATTCAATTCTATGCCTTTACGGAATGCCACACCTACACCGCGCTGACCTACCCTTACATAAGAAACCTCCGGATACTTTTCTTCAAGCTCCCTTCCGATTTCCGGTGTTTCATCATCAGAACCGTTATCCAAAATAGTAAGGCTGTAAGGAATTGTCACATTTTCTTTTAAATACTCCATGGACTTTTCAATTCCGTTGCGCAGCCTTAATCTTTCATTTAAAACAGGAAACAAAAGATTAATACTCATGTCTTGCTTGCTCATTCTTTTTCTCCTAAAACCGCCTTCTGTCAAAAGTCAGAAGGTTACTTCACCGTCATGGGATATCAAAGATACGCTCTCCATGCCATCCAAACCTGAAACTGCCTGTACCATTTCATATTCTTCTTTTACACGCACTTCCACAACCAGATTGCATTTTTCTGCTGAGAGATTTCTTGATTTCACTTTATAGTATTTGGTGTATTTCTTTATTGCCTCCATGATTTCCTGCTCTCTTTTAGAATCCTTCAAATTCATAATAAGAATCATGGGTGCCCGCCCAATCGGCAAGCTGTCCAAAACAACCACAAGAATTGTCAAAAACACGGAAAGAATCACTGCTACTTCCATCACACGGGCACCGCAGCAGATTCCCACAGCAATCGACCAGAACAGGAAACACAAATCCATAGGCTCCTTCACTGCTGTTCTGAAACGCACAATGGAAAGTGCACCAACCATTCCCAAAGAAATTACAATACTTGATTGTACTGCCAGAATAATGCCCGCCGTCACAACGGTAATGACCGCAAGTGAAATATTAAAGCTCTTGGAATAAAAGGTTTTTTGGGTAATCAATCTGTATACCACATAAATATAGCATGCCAGCAAACAGGCAATCCCAAGAACCATCACCGTATGTGCCACACTGATACTTTCACTTGTATAATTAGCAAGAAATTCACTTACTAAAGCATCCATTTTCTTTTCTCCTCCCGGTACATTTATGTCTTAAATTTTCTGCAAAGATAATATTTTGAAAAAGTGCTTGCCCTAAGTCCGTTTAACTGAAGCAGGCTGTAAACTTCATCCGGAAGAAAGTCATCAAACTTAACCTCCATCAAAGCCTGTCCAAGAGGAAGTACGCCGCGTCCTCCTGCCTCCTTATCAAAAAAAGCACTCACATCACTGATTGACCTGATATTGGTGTCAAACGTAATCCTTACATTGGCATCCTCCCTACGATACACATAGGGAATCCTGTCATAATCCACAATCACCACCGGGCGCATCAGCCTTACAGACATCAGATAAGCCAGTTTTTGCAATACCTGCTGTTCCTTCCCGATATCTGCCGGTATCATGCCCTGCATAAGCTGCTCACACTGGGAAAGTGTAATCCGGCAGGAATATTTACGGGTCTTTCCGCGGTATTTCTGTTTGCACTCCAGCTTAATAACCTCATGACTGTGGTTATAAATACGGATTCTGTACTTTTCCCTGTTATCGGTACCGTTTTCATTATCCATATAGCAGCTGTTGTCATAATCATCAAAATAAAGACTTCGGATATTATAAAATCCGTTTTCACCTGCATGGACATCCTTTTTCGCAATCGTACTTATTTTAGCATCTTCCACCAGTATTTGTCCATGTGTAAGCGGATATTTATATTCATGCCTGTACTTTGCCTGCTTCACTTAATCACTTTCCTCCGTCCAACTACCTTCCAAAATGCAATCCTTATCAATGATGGTTCCATCCGTTACCGTTTCACCGGTCTCAATATCTTCATAGCCTTCAAATCGAAATCCCTCATATTCATATTTCGGAAGCCTTTCGATTGCAGTTCCTCTTTCCACCCAGTAATACAACGTCTGATTATAACCCTGATCTAAAAAGGTGGCTGAATTTCTAATTTCCACAATACAGAAATTTCTGTTCTCTATCCAGAGCTTGTCAAGGAATTCCAGCTTTCTTGTCATGAAATCTTTAATGACATCTATCTGAATATCCAGCGTGTCGAATCTTGTATAATCACCTTCGTCCGGCACACTAAGACCTTCCGGATAAGTAAACCACCAATCGAGTCTGTCCGCATGCCATCGGAACGCATCAAGCATGGCCGAACTTCTTACTGTCTGTGCATACTCATCTACTTTTTTATTTAATATCTCCTCATAGTTATCCCTGAATACCGTACTGTATTTTTCTTTTACGATTTCCTGAAACTGGGGATAATTCCACATGGCAGAGAGCCATCTGTTCTGGTTATTATTATCTTTCGGTCTCGACATCCATATTGTGCCCGTAAGTGCCTCCGGCACCCCATACATAGGTGTATTAACATTGGTCATAATGCCGTCAAAATCCCATGTCGGTCCCGCATACCAAAGAGCATCCCCCTCCTTTAAAGCATATGCAAACTGACTGGTAATACCCACATCATGATCTCCCGACAATTCTTCCACCAGCCATGCCTGTGCAAAGGATTCCAAATCTATTAACTCTTCCAAACATTTCCCGCTTACAGTACTGACACCATCCTCGGCAAACAATGCACTTTCCACATCATTTAAGCGATTTCTGATTTCTTCCAGCTCCTTCTTGGAAACATCTGTTTTCGCATGAACAATAAAGTTCTGCCCTCTGTCGGTGACGATCTGTGTTGCATCTTCTCTGGCACGGAAGTCAAGCTCCATCTCAATAAACCAGTTCTCGTCCCAATCAATTTCTATTCTGTTATCAGCAATTTCAACCACTTCCGTAAGCAGGTAGAGTCCCTGATATACACCATTTAAATACACCTCTGCAAACTCTCCCTGCGGCTCATAGGTATCCATACTCTCATATGCCAGATCCCTGATAATTTTATTGCGGATATAAGAACCATCCGTGGCATTGGCAAGCAGATTCCACTTTGTGGCAGGCTCCATCCCCAGCACTTCCCGCGGTTTGCTAAAAGAAAACGTAAACGGCTTTTTATCATAGGTTGCCGTTAAATTTCCTCTGACCTTGAACTCACTTAAATTTTCCTGCCAAAGGAAACTGCCGTTTTCATCCACCATAATCGCACTTCCCGCTTCAATATATTTCTTGTTTGCAAAATCTTCTGTGCGCAACAAATCTTCCTTATCCTCTACCGTAATAAAAAGAGAAGGAAGCTTTTCTGATGCAAGCACCCGGCATGTTGTATTCAAATGACACTGTCCCAAAGGATCATATACTTCCAAACGGTGCATTTTCTCTTCTTCGCCTTCCACCCAGAGGCTGCCGCTTAAGCATTCCGTACCATCCAGCTTTATCGTACCTTTCCAGTCTTCATATTTTATAACAAGTTCATTTTTTTGTTCTGAAAACCCTGACGGCAAAAAGAGAAAATACTCTCCGGTTTCTTCCTCTTTCCACAATGACAGCTCTATCGTCTGCCCGTCCGTCTCACATGTAAAAACCAGTTCCCCAAGAATTATTTTTTCATAGTCGGTCATTCTGTAGGAAGCAATCACGGCAGTAAACAGAATCACACAGGCGCTTAACAGCATAAATAAATGTATCTTTTTCAACGTTTAACCACCTTTTCTATATCTGCCACCAAATATCTCTGCTGTCTGAAAATCAGGTTCAACATAACCGATAAATATTTCAAAATAATCGTAAGAAGTGCAAACACACCAAAAAAACCAAGTGCCAAAAAGCTCATGGTAGAAAGCCAGCCCTCAACCGGTTTATCGGCATTAAAGAAATCACTGACAATATAAACTCCCATTCCCACCGTCAAAATCAGAAATACTCCGCTGATGATAGCAGATAATCTCTCCAGTGCATTGGTAAAATAAATAAAGGAATCAAGTGCAAGCGAAGTTCTCTCCGACGCTACAATTTTATTTTTTATTCTGGCGTTTTTATCGCTACTTTCATAAGCAATAGTTGCATTTTTAAGTCCGCAGTTCATATATACCGCTTTACGGTAAGGGATATATTGTCCCATAGACTTAATCCTGTTAATGGCCCGCCTTGATACAATGCGAAAAGTCTCAGGACCAATCTTGCCCTTTGCATGACTTGTGCTATTATATAATGCATAAAATACCTTGGAAGTCAGACGAAGTTTTCCTTTACTTCTTGCAGCTACAATATCATTCCCCTCTAACAGCTTCTCATATACCCGAAGCAGCATATCAGGGTCATAATCCACAAAAATATCATCAAATTCATAAACAAAATCTCCGATGGCAATGTCTCTTCCCGCATTCATGGCACTTTCAAGCCCCTGATAAAAACTCATATGAACCACATTAACCATAGCCTTTACCTGATTTTTTTCAATATATTCTTTCAGAATATCTATGGTCCTGTCACTGCTGCAATCATCCACGCAGACAATTTCATATTCTTGAAAATGGTCTTCGCAAACCGGAAGCACCTTGTCAAAAAAGTATTCAATATAATTCTCCGCATTTCGGAGATATACCACTAAGGAGATAAACTTTTTTTCTTTCTGCATTCTTCTTTTCCCTTTTCCTTGCAAATTTACATTAAATATTCATCCAAATCATAAACCGTATTAATTTTTCCCGATAATACACTGATAAAAGTCGGCCCCCCGCTTAACACTCTGATAGCCGTGGGTCTGGAATCATCCACTTCGGATGATTTCAAGATTGGTTTCATGGAATACAACGATTCCTTATAAGTATACGCATATTCTTCTTTCATATATTTATCTGCCAAATGCGACATATATGGCCATGCGGAATCCGGCTTATGCGGGCATAGATTACAATTTCCCAAATCAGTCCCCGTACAGGTAAATTTACCTTCTTTATCAAGTCCCTTTTGGCATCCGAAGGTAGGTACCTTATCATAGGATGTCACATGCGGTGTAAATGTTACCGATGTAAGGGAATGCAAACCTGTTTTTCCGAAAGGCATAATTGAGAAAAAGGGTCCGTCCATTACCGTAATTCCCGTTCCTTTTAACACCTCTGAAGGCTTGCAGAGAATAATCTCACAAAGTTCATATTTGATGCTGAAAAACTCCTTCTCTATTCCTTCGAGCTTATCTATTACCTGATTTACAGACGCATAAGTAGCATTTAGGACAAATGGTGCTTCCATACACACATCGCCCTTAAGCCATACCTCAAACCTATCACTCTTCTTAATAATTTTATCGATTCGCGCCTCATAGAGAAAAGTAACATTCTCCCTGCCACCTAATTCTTCTTCGTAATATTTTTGCAGGATTTTAGCATCATAGGTATATTCCTCTGTCATAAAGGCACCGTCACACATGCCCGGTTTAAAATACTTAGAAACCGCCACCTCATCACAGCGTATTTCCGCCGCCTTACAAAAATCCATAAACTGCTGTGCATTCGTCCATGAAAACTTGTCCGATGTTGCATAAACCTGATCAAATTTGTCATGAATACAAAAACCGAAATCCTCCACAAACCGCTTAAAATATCCTGCCGATTTCACCGCTGTGGTAAGACTTCTGGGATAGTGATAGCCCATGTGCACTCTGGCCTGATTGATATAAGTTGCCCTATCAAAGGGTGCCTTGTCATATTCCAGCACCAGCACTTTTTCTCCTCTGTCACTGCAGAATTTGGCGGCATACAAGCCGTATAATCCCGCACCTATAATAATTTTATCATAATTTTTGTCCATAAATTTGCTCCTGCATTTTATTAGGGAATCGATATTTTATAAAGACTGTATTCCTCTCCTCTTGCTGTTTTTTCCTGCGTCCTATAACAAAGCTCCCAATTCACCTTTTCCTCATCCGTTATCTCTTCTACATAATTGGTCGGACTTACCAGCAAATAAAAATTTTCTTTCCCCGGAAAAGCATTTTTCACCCAACTGAGAAGTTCTTTATAAGTGACACCCGTTCTCTCATCTTCCGTATAATTTGCATAAGTCTTTGTTTCCCTGTTTCCCGCAAAATAAAACTTGTAATCACGCCCTAAATAAGCCTGTACTGTGGATGCCTCCACTACATCCGTCATGACAATAATTTCGTCCGTGGCCATATTGCTCTCTATAAATTCTGCAACATGCACCCCGTCCGAATACAAACCGTTAAGCGCATTCAAAAGACTTGAGCCTTCCTCCGGTGAATTCCAGCGAATAAACATGGTAATGCTAAGTGCAACCAGCAAAAGCTCCGCAAACGCACGACCAATAACTGCCACGTACACTTTGAACTTTCCCGTGCTCGCCTGTGACTGCATTTCTGTCTGCAGATCCCCGCTTCTGTATCCCAGCCAGAAACACCAAATCAAAGTAAAACAAAGTGCAATATAATGCCAAATGTGTAACTGATACACCAATATACTGAAAACCACTTCAAACAAAAATGCACCTGCCATAACCACTACAGGCCATACATTTTTTATTTTAAGAGAAAGCAGGACTCCTGCTATCAAAAACAGTAATATCAGGAATAAACAAAAAGTTTCTCCCCTCCCTGTCATTCTTGTCAGTATATGATAAGAAAAACTTTTCATTTCACTTACCATTTCGCCAAGTCCCAAATCCCGCATCCGGTATTCCGGGCTGTCCGACACCTGTGAAAATTGTAATATCCATAAACCTAAGCTTGCAAGCGGAATCCAAAGACCTTTTGCTCCTGCAAAAAGCGGCTTAGTGTCATTTTCTTTGATACTTTTATGCACGCACTCCCAAAGCCACATACAGGAAATTAACCCTGCCGCAGCCAGTGCAATTGTGTCTGCCTGCACCAATAATCCCAAAAGCAGGCCATACAAAATACTTTTTTCATTTCGTTTCGGATAACAATATGCCAATAATATTAATAATAAAGCTATCAGGCAGTAATTTCTGGCAATTACTGAATAATAATAAGAGAATATGGGACTAAACAGACACGCCGCTTTTGTTACCGGATGAAACGGTGCACGATACACAAACAGACCTGCTGCCGGTGCCATTATCAAAAAGCTAAGTACACTGAGCGTAAAAAAAGGGAACCCCGTTTTTGCAAAAGGCATTACCATAAAATACCACAAACACGGATGCCCCTGATATTTGATTTCACGCAGTAACTGAAAAGGCGTCATATCTCTTGCAATCAGCCAGACATTGGCCTCATCTCTCCAAAGTTCGTGTCCTGCAAGCAAAATTCCGTTGAAAATAAGATATGCCGCAAACAAAACCGTCGCTATAATAAATTTCTTCTTTTCTCCTATCTTTTTCATCCGGAATCCACCTTTTTACCCATTCCCATAAATGGTATCACGATATGGAATATTGGTCAAGAAAACGCCTTGAAAAAGCTACAACAAACAACTATACTGTCTATATACGGTGTTATCTTCTCAAACACCGTCAAGTGCCCCGAAAGGAAACAAATTTTTCATGAAGCAAGCTAACAAAAAAGAATTTTATATTCATTTACTTTCTTTCATATATATGATTGCCTTTTTCGTACCGGTTACAGCCAATACACTTTTTTCTTTATTCCAAACCACTTATATGGAATTATATCTGGATACGGAAAAGCCTCTTTACAAAGCAGATTCGCCGATTTTATTACTCATTTTAACAGTTGTATTCATCGGACTTTGTATCCTGTTGTTCCGAAAAAAAGAAATGACACCAAAATTCTGCCATCTGTTAGAAAAAATATCCTTAATCTGGACTGTTGTTCTATGCCTTTTTATTATCTTCCTTTTTCGTGTCAGGGTAGCCTGCGACAGTGCTTCTTTAAGCGACCTTGCCATTGCTTTTTTAAACGGAGACTATTCTTCTTTTTCAGGCGATAACTATTTGGCGCATTACCCCCATCAGCTTGGCATGATTGCTTTTCTGCAAATCATATACTACCTATTCGGTGTTGAAAATTTTATTGTGTTACAGCTTTTAAATGTTGTAGCTGTTTTTTCCGTTGTTTTCTTTTTCCATCGTATCACGGAAGAATTATTTCACAATCTGCAAATTCAGGCTTTACTTTCCGTTCTTTGTATGGGAATGTTTCCTTTGTTTCTCTATTCTACGTTTATCTACGGAGACATACCGGGGCTTGGCTTTGTTGTTCCAGCTATTTATCTGGTCATCCGTTATTTAAATACTTCACACAAAAAGCTGCTTATTCCCGCTTTTCTATGCATGACCTTTGCCGTTGTATTCAAATCCAACAACTCCGTTATTTTAGTTGCCGTTATTCTTTTGCTCATTTTGAAAATGTTCCAAGACAAAGACTTCTTTGCATTTGTTTTTGCCGTAATTTTATTTTTGGGACCCACCCTTATGAATGCCGGCATTGATGCTTATTACGCAGATGCAGCAGGACTTAATAAGATTCCGAATGGTGTACCCAAAATTGCATGGGTGGCAATGGGGCTTCAGGAAAATGAATACATTGAAAACGGCTGGTATAACGGTTATAACTGGTCCGTTTATACTAAACATGCTTTTGATGCAGAAAAAACCACGCACGAATGCATGGAATCCATCAAAGAATCCATCAATTCCTTCTTATCAGCTCCGAAATCCGGACTTCATTTCTTTTATAAGAAGTTTATTTCTCAGTGGAACGATCCCGGTTATCAGGCACAGATTACCAATGAATGGTACAGCCGCCACAGAGATGACCACTCAGACTTAGCCCTTTATCTGATTTACGGCGACGGAAGACTCCTATTAGAAGAATTTATGAATATCTATCACTTCCTGGTGCTCCTTGGAAGCAGTATATTTGCCTTTTGCAGTCTTCGAGAGAAACAATTGTCTGTCACGCTGCTGCCGCTTTGTGTGTTTGGCGGATATGTCTTCCATCTGATTTGGGAAGCCGGTGGCAGATATGGTCTCGGATACTTTGTACTGTGCGTGCCTATGGCGGCTTGGGGAATTTGGAAATTAACACAAAACACAGAAAAATATTTCATATCCGGGAGCAAACAATGAAAAGAAAGTCTACCTTATTTATTTTATTTAACATCCTGTTTTTATTGGGGTTCACCTTCCTGACATCCCCTTATAAGCAGGTGCAATTTAGTTACCATGAGTCAGTTTTATCTTTACACCTGCAAGATACCGACGCGCAAATACTGCTCTGGTTTGATGAAGAAAATTCCGGAAACTATTACTTTTTTCTTCCATCGGCCGTAATGAGTCAAAGTATCTATTTTGACGAACTTTCTGTACCGCTCAAAATTAATAATATTCTTTATGACGAAAACGACGTTTTTACATGGGAGCCTGATGTCAGCTATCAAATTTCCCTCCCTGATATGCCGGCAACAGCCATGAATGTTATTTTTGTCAAATCCGAAAATTTACCATCCCTGTTTCTCAGTACACAAAGCGGTGATATGAATCTCATTCATTCTGACAAAGCATATTCTGAGCCCGGACAGCTTTGTATTTTAAATGATGACGGAAAGCAGGCATATGAAGGTAAACTTTCCGGTATTTCCGGACGGGGAAACTCTACCTGGAATTATGACAAAAAGCCTTACTCTTTCCGTTTAGAATCTGCCTGTTCCTTATGCGGACTGGAGTCGGGCAAAAAATGGTGTTTGCTTCCTGTTGTACGTGAAGCCAGTCGAATGAACTCAAAAATTGCATATGATCTGGCAAATGAACTTGATTTAGCATACAGTCCGGATTCCACCTGGATTGATTTATATCTGAACGGTGAATATGCCGGAAACTATTTACTGACGGAAAGTGTCAACATCGGAACCGGAAGGGTAGAGATTAATGATTTATCAGCACTGAACAAAGCTATCCTTAATCAGTCCTCTCTTCCACCCACTTACCGGGAAGAGTCCCGCAAAGGATATGAATATGAAACCGGAACTGTAGACGGAGGATATTTAATTGAAAAAGATTGGGACAACTACTATGAAGAGTCAGATGCCGGATTCCTTACCGATTCAGGACATTGTTTTACCGTATCCGAACCGGCTTATGCTTCCAGACAGCAAATAGATTATATTGCCGACTACGTTCAACAGGTGGAAGACAAAATCATGACAAATGCTGACGACATTTGGGATTACGTAGATATTGATTCCTTTGTTAATAAATTTCTGGTAGATGAAATATCCATGAATTCTGATGCCAATCGTACCAGCATGTATTTTTACAAGGAAAAAAATGATTCCCATTTGTATGCCGGTCCTGTCTGGGATTATGATAATTCCTTCGGTGCTTACAATCCCGACGTTTTACAGGGCTATTATATTAATTATGAAAATACTACAATAGGGCAAAGAGAATTAGACTGGTACACTTATTTATACGAAAATGAAGCCTTTGTAAACAGGTGCCGTCAACGCTTCGCAGGTACCCTCCCCTATTTTCAATGGTTAATCAATGAGGGCATTGATGACTACGCTTCCTATCTCGATGCTTCTTATTCCATGGACCGGATCCGTTGGTACAAGCTAAGAACCGATACACCCGGTCATTATCGTGAGTTTGAAAACAATGTGCGCTATTTAAAATACTTCCTGTCAATGCGTATCCGCTATTTATGCGGAAAATGGGATGTTACCTGTACAGACCTTGCTGTTGACGTTTCAGAAACATACCACACGGTAACTTTCATCAATAACGGACAGATTGTCAAAAAGCAGCAGGTAAAAGATGGTGATATATTATGGGAACTACCCGAATTGGACGAGGAGCAATATAACGGATGGTATTCTTCCCGAAACTACAACAAATATTTTCCCTACTTACCCATTTATGAGGACGAATCATTCTCTGCCGAGCGAATGGATGAAGACTAAAAAAGGGTGTGACACGATTGTGAAACACCCTTTCCTGCTGCTTTTGACTATCTTAATTATTTTTGGTTTCTTCTATCTTAAGAATCATTTGAGCTAAGGCATCTGCGTAAAGTTGTCTGCCTTCTGCTGTCAAATGAATGCCGTCTTCCAAATAATCTTCAGCAGTATATCCGTCAATGCCTAAATCCAAATATGCATCAAAAAACACTGCTCCCTGTTCTTTGGCAACATACTGGCAGATTCCCGCATAATCTGCCAAAGTACCATATCCGTTGTGTAAGCTATTACCATCACCAATAAAAGCACCGTCTCCGTTAAAAAATTGAGCATAATTGGGGCAGCACAAAATGATGGTTGCGTCATTTGCCAGCTCTAGCAGATTAGAAACTGCATAACGCAGGGCACCGGAATAAGAGTATAAATTAAACATAGTTTCTTCCGCACTAATCGGTGCCGCACTCAAAAAATCATTCATTCCGTATTCAACAACAAAATAATCCGTATTTGACCAATCAACGTCCGTTTTATCCATCAGCTTCTTCGCTCTGGTTCCCTCAAAGGAATCTGTGGGTATCTTTCCGCGAAGCACCTCTACGACACTAAGCAGACTTTGTGTTGTCCATTGCTCACGATCCGGTGACTCATCATATTGCAAAGATGCTCTGGTTCCCCCAATAGCCAGATTATACATATCCGCATCACACTGTATCGCTGTCAAATAAGGAATTCCGGTACCATCACGACTGCTGTCAAAAATGCTGTCCCCAAGAAAAACTATCTGCAGAGCATTTCCTTCTTCTACATTATCTTCCTCGTCCATTACCTGCTCATCCTCCGGCAACACCACATCAGCCAGTTGCTCGGGCAATTCCATTTTTTGCTGCGGCCTTGGTTCCTGTTTGATTTCAGAGGACGGCTCTGCCTTCTCTGTGGGCTGCGGTATTTTTAACACTTCGCCCGTCTCCGTAAGCACGATATTATCTGATGATACATTGTCATCTTCCGGTTCTTCCACAGCCGTTTGAGCACATCCTGCCATCATAATTAGCATCATTAGTGATATCAATAAAATACTTATACTTTTCTTTATTTTTTTCATAGTCTGGCTCCTCTTCATATTTTCAAAGCAGCGTTTCCCTGTTGTCCTTTGTATAAGCATACCACATTTTTTCAAAAAAATAGATGTTTCTCCTCTTTTTTAAGGATTCTTTCGTCAACCTTAATGAAATCTTAAGAAAGAATATACACTATACTCAGTATCATTCTATTCCTTTTAATTATTTTTAGAACTAATCCTTTTATCTTTCCCAACCATAATACTCTACAAACCACTCTGCAAATCTCGAAAGTCCCTCTTCAATCGTTGTGGCCGGTTTGAACTCATAGTCCTTCATTAATTCGCTGACATCCGCATACGTTTCATACACATCACCGGGCTGCATAGGCAAAAATTCCTTCTTTGCCTCCCTGCCGAGACATTTTTCCAATGTAGCAATATAATCCATCAGTTTTTCCGGCCTGTTATTTCCTATATTGTAAATCTTGTACGCAGCACCGTTTTCATCTTCTTTAGGCGGATTGCAAAGAATATTTTGAATACCGGTTACGATATCGTCAATATAAGTAAAATCACGTCTCATATCGCCGTTATTATATATCTGAATGGGCTCTCCTGCCATAATTTTCTTGGCAAATTTAAAATATGCCATATCCGGTCTTCCCATAGGTCCATAAACCGTAAAGAAACGAAGCCCGGTAAGCGGAATCCCGTAAAGCTTGCTGTAAGAGTATGCCATAAGTTCATTCGATTTTTTAGTTGCCGCATAAAGGCTTACCGGCTTATCCACCTTATCCTCCGTGGAAAAAGGCACCTTTTTATTTCCGCCATAAACAGAGCTGGAGGAAGCATATACCAAATGCTCTACGGGATAATACCGACAGGCTTCCAATATATTAAAAAATCCCACCAGATTGGATTGAATATAAGCATCCGGATGATCAATGCTGTAACGCACACCTGCCTGGGCTGCCAAATTTACTGCCACCTGTGGTTTATGCTCTTCAAAAATCTTAAACA
This sequence comes from uncultured Lachnospiraceae bacterium, assembly GCA_964458255.1. Classification (GTDB taxonomy): domain Bacteria; phylum Bacillota; class Clostridia; order Lachnospirales; family Lachnospiraceae; genus Suilimivivens. The sequence goes on from CAYWHY010000010.1 coordinate 34,429, forward strand.
TTACTTCTTTATCAGCAATATCCGCTTTTATAAACCGGTACTTTGGAAACTCTTTTAATATGGCAAGTCTGTTTTCTTTTAACGACACTTCATAGTAATCATTCATATTATCAATGCCGATTACCGTTGCTCCTTTCTCAAGAAGGGTCTTGGATAAATAAAATCCGATGAAACCGGAGGCACCGGTCACAAGATATGTTTTAGTACTGTCAAGTGTATTCATTATCTTATCCTCATTAAATTCGATTTTTGTAAAAATGCGGTCAATACCCACACCTTTTACTGATAATATATCTCGGTCTTCCCTTAATTTCGTCATAAATTCTTGAAATGTAATGCCCAATAATTCCCAGACTGATCATCAACACGCTTCCAATAATCAGCTGAAGCAAAATCACAGTCGTAAATCCTTCCAATGCTGTCCCCGTAAAATAACGATACAGGGAATGAATCGCAAATATGAGTGAAAACAAAAGTAACATCCATCCCATCAGGCTCACGAACTGCATGGGAGCACCGGAAAAAGAGGTAATATTCTTAACCGCATACTTCACCAGACTCCATACAGACCATTTAGAGGTACCAACCGTCCGCTCCTGCACTTCAAAAGGAACAGAAATCGTTTCAAATCCAATCCATGAAGATAATGCCCGGAAAAAAGGAACCCGTTCCGGCATAAGCAGCAATGCGTCTATGGCACGCCTGTCCAAAAGCTTAAAATCTGAAGCATTTGCCATATCCATACCTGTGATTTTGCTTATAATACGATAAAAGCTGTTGGCACTTAACGTATAAAGGCGGTTTTCTTTCCCACGGGTGCTTTTCACGCCTTCCACGACCTCATAGCCCTGTTCCCACAAACGATACATTTCCACAATAGTGGCAGGAGGATGTTGCAAATCACAATCCATAATGACGGCACAGGCACCGGAAGCATTTTCCAATCCCGCAAAAATAGCAGATTCCTTACCAAAATTTCTTGAAAAAGAAATGCCGCGAATTTCATGATGTTGCCCGGAAAGCTCTACAATATTATGGTAAGTCAAATCTCCGGAGCCATCATCTACAAATAATACTTCAAAAGGAATGCTTGCACCATCTAAAATTTCTTTCACTGTTTCAAAGGTTTTTGTAATCATATCCTGCTCATTAAAAGAAGGAATAATGACTGAGAGCAATTTATCATTTTGCATATCCATATCCGCACCTTCCCTTCAAACTACAGTCTAATACATAGTATATATGAGAAAAATTTGTTTGGCAATATTTTTACCAATGCATAAAGATAAAATGGGTACAAAAAAAGCGGTATGTACCGCTTTTTTTATTTTACCATATTATATTGTGAAGAGAGATTCTGTTATGACTCAAGGTATTTTTTTGGCGAATTTGTGTTTGGGCTGCGGTGGGTTTTCATGCAGCCCATCGAAATGATATAACATTAATTTTTCATAAACAGAATCTCTGTACTTCCTACTGGTATTACAATATCTTTTGTTGGACAGGTAAATCTTACTTTTATCAAACTTAACAATATGACGCATGTTAATCAGATAGCTGACGTGTACTCTCAAGAAGCCATGATAACTCAATATTTTCTCTATATCACTCAGCTTTCCCCGGATGACTCTCTCCACCCCATTTCTTTGATATACACCTATGTGATGTCCGTTTGAATACAGATACACGATATCCTCAGGCATATAGATGTGTCTCTTTCTGCCTTCCGGAATCACTATGTAAGCAGGTAGTGACGTCAACTTTTTCTTATACACCCGGAACGCATTGTCCAGGTCCTCATCCAGTCTGCTTTTTCTTACAAAGGCAACCGGTGCCGTCTCAAAAGTCCGTAAAATATCCTCTTCCTTTGCTGAAACATAAATCAAATTGATGTAACGGCCTGATGGAATCTGCCGTTTCGCCCAAGAGATTCCATCAGTTTCCGTTCCATCGAAGGCAGTATCCATAAGAAGCAAATCAAATGGAAGTTTATTTGCCTCCAGCTCCGTGGGATTTTGGAATGTAGCAATGCTGAAATCAAATTCATATTTCTGTGCAAAACACATTACCTTTTCATACATATTTTTTCTAAATTCTGCATTGTTATCCAAAATTGCAACTGTCAACCTCACATTATTCCCCTTTTACACGAGCATTTTAGTTGCTAACCATGTAGCCAAAACTAATTATATATGTTTTCAGCAAAGTCTCTCATTTTTTTACCGAATAATACTTTTTTCTTTCTAAACTGACGGTTATCTTCTGTTTGTTCCATTTTTACTGCGTTCAATCAACAAAACGTAACGTTTAGTAAGATTTTCTGCTTCGTATTCCATTTTATTTTAATTTTTTATTATCTCATTATTTTCAGCTTTTCTTGATTTACTTTTCTCAATTACCATTTTCCCTTTCCGAAAGTAGTCATCTTTGCCCGATTTTTTGTCAAAATTCGATATTTCTGACATTCAGTCAAGATTTCATGCTTTTCATCCAATTATCTGAATTTCCGTTTTTTTCAACCTATAATGCATTTATATCTGCAGGAAGGTGAACGTTATGAAAGAGATGTTAAAAAACTATTACCGGTTTTCCAACTATCAAATAGCACAGCTGGAGTTCTTTTTTAAGACAATTTTTTCAGAATTAAGTAAAATTCTCATCATGGGATTTTTTTTCAGAAATGAACTGTCTGTTTATGGCATTGCACTTCTTGCCATGCTGTTTTTACGTACTTCAACCGGCGGATTGCACTGCAAGACCTACCCCGGCTGTCTTTTGGCATCTACGGCTTACATGGTTACTTCCATAAAACTATTGCCATTAATTCCAATCCCGGCAATGCTCATGGTCGTACTGCCGGTTCCTTGTATTTTTATCAATTACCTGATTGGTCCGGTCACTTCCGATGTACATATGCCCCTGACAGAAGAAGTAATAAAAAGGAGCCGCAGCAAGGCAGCCCTTTTTATTACACTATATCTGGTTGTCATAGCGGTAATACCCAAAAATATTTATACCCTAACCATTTTCTGGATTACCGTTACACATACCCTGCAATTAATAGCAGCGAAAATACGTAAGAAAGGAGGAAATCATAAATGAAACAGAAATTCCTTAAATGGAGCAGTGCTCTTTTAACCACCTGCATGGGATTAGGATGGTTCGTCGGATTTGATACTGCAAGTGTTCTTCTTTTAGGAGAATATCCTTATCCGCAGGATGAAGAAAAATAACACAGAATCCCTTTAACAGCTTAATTGCTTTTAAAGGGATTTTTTCATGAGCAGCTTAAAATACAGCCAGTTTTCTGTTTCATCCTTTGGATTGCTGCATTCCATTTCTATCTGATATTCCTCACAGATTTTCTTCACATTGTAAAGTCCATAGCCTCTTCCTGCTCCCTTTGTGCTGTAGCCTTTTTTGAACAATTGCGAAATTTCTGCATAATCAAATTCATCCACTTCATTGCCGATTTCTATCCTGATTAGTTCCGCTTCTTCTATCATCAGTACATGCAGCTTCGTCAATCCGCTTCTTAAAAGCGCTTCTACCGCATTCTTAATCAGATTGCCCAACAATTCTATCATCTTATAGATGGGAACGACGCTTTCCGCATTTTCTATACTTACCTTATAGGTAATATGGATGCCCTGTTTTTCTGCGTCTACAAATTTGCCGTACAGAAAACCCAATATCACAGGATTACCCTTTGATAATAATTTGTTGTACTTATTTTCCTGTATTACCGCCTCACAGTATTCTCCCTGTGCCGTTACCAGCTCCTCATAGGTATCATACAACAGGCGCTGATTATAAATAGCGTTCATATGATTGTCAAACTCATGCTGTCTGGCACAAATATCTTCAATCAGATTCCGAAAGGAAGCTTCATACAGCTTATGTAAGCGCAGCTCTGCCTCTGCTTCTCGGACTTTTCCCTTATGATTTCCAATATCCCATGCCGTCCAGCTTACCAGCATAATGCAGATTAAAAGCACCAGATAATATAGATAATCAAAACCACTGCTGCCTTTATAATTTGACAAAAATAATATTATACAACCTATTATCACCACTAAAGAACCAACAATTAAATGTTCCTTACTCTGTAATATCTCTGACAATTTCTTCAACTTACATTTTTTCAAAATAAAAGCAATAATACAAAAACATAAAATATTAGTCAGTAACATCAATTTTTCCTTATTCATGATAAAATCAAAAGAAAAGCATACAAAAATTGCAACAGTTGCCTGAATCCCGCTTAAGATTACCATATAAAGAATATTATTAATTAATATCGTTTTCGCTTGAAATCCAAATTTCAATCCACAATAACACATTATTATAGGATACATCAACGTTGACCATCTGTTATCGGAAATATATTGTTTGACGAATACTAACAACAATAAATCTATAACAATCAAACCTATCGTCTTTTTATCCCAATGCACCTTTTCTCCATAAAGATAATGCAGACAAAATACTATCGATAATATTTCAAACAAAAAGCTCAAAACATCAATCATCTCTAAAATTCCCTTACTACCTTCTTTTTAAAGGTAATTCCGATTTCCACTTCTCCCAAGCCATCCTTGAATGTGATATACCTGTTTCCTAAATCCAAAGATTCAACAAATTTTCTATTTACCAGTGTATTTCTGTTACACTGAACCAAATCCTCGGTATCTGTTTCTTCTAAAATCTGCTTACATGTTTTGTAAGGAATTTCCAAAACAGCCCCATCCCTTAAATGGATGTGCATTACATGACTGATACTTTCCATGTAAACAATCCTGCTTAATTCCACCGGATATAAAATACCGTCTTTTCTAAAACTCAGAAAAATTTCCTGATTCCTTACCGTTGAAAAGCAAAACGCACGCTCTAATATATTCTTAACTCTTTTAGGATCAAACGGCTTTTCAATGTAATCGATACAATTTAAATCCTTAAAGCAATACATGATCGGATCTTCCAGTGATGAGATAAATATGACAGGTGTAAACATATATTTTCTAATTTCCCTGATTTTTTTCACAAGCCGCACACCTGCGGTATCACCGGGTGTTTTCGTGTCCAGGATAATATCCACAAGGAAAACATCAATTGTGTTCTCCATAAAAATTTTATATGCTTTTGCTTCTTCGTTCACTGTGTAAATCACAGCATCCCCATTAACAGACAAAACCAGTTGTTTCAACATCTTCAACTGGTTTGCATCATCTTCAATAATTAACACTGTCTTTCTCATTTTCCTCTATTTAAATCCTTCGTAAATTAATTGTATGTTTCATAAATACTGCAATTTCCTTCTGCCTATCAGTACATAATTGATTCCATAAATCATTAAAAAGATATGTTTCCAAATCGTCCTGATAAAAAAATAAACTCGGACGGCATGCAGTATCTTCATATACAAGTGCCAGCAGTTCAGCATCCAAATCGGTAAGTCGTCTTTCCAAATCACGATATTTCTTTATATTTACACCTAATCGCTCTGCCATAGCAGTCTGCGAAATACCGATTATACTTCTGAGTTCAAATAATAAGGAATCTGTTTCTTTTTGTGCCGTTATCAGCTTTAACAACTTATATTCACAATAAATATCTGCTTCATTCAAAGTTCCTGCCTTATCAAGCATCTGACCAATCGCCCAAACAAGCACTTCCTTGACAGCCTCCCAAACCGGAGCATCATTGACATCTAAAATTTCGGTTATCCTGCTTGTCCAAACCGTTCCTTCTTTTGCCACAATCAGATAATCAATATCCCATCCGGCCTGTAGCATAGCATATAAATCATCATAAGAAAGGACTGTTTTTCCCAGTTCTACTTTACTAAACTGACTCTGTGTCTTTCCTATTATAGTTCCGGCCTCGGTTTGTGTCAGTTTTAATGCCATTCTGTATTGAATCAGCCTTCGTAAAATTCCCTCATAAATATTACTCATAGTTTTATACTCCCCAAAATCTTTTGGTAATACTATGATTAAATTTTACGCAAATATGTTTTTCCTATATTATACCGAAATATGACTATCTTGTTTTTTCGTCCACATCCTCTTCAAATAATTCGTGAATGGGCACCTCAAACACCTTAGCAATGGCCTTTAACTCATAATCCGTCACCGTTCTCTCATGTGTTTCAATTCTGGAAATGGAACCTCTGCACACATAAATGGCATATGTCTCTAAGCGTTCCGATAACTCTTTTTGGCTCATATGTTTTTCTACCCGTAACTTCTTCACTTTATTTCCCACAACATTTTGAACAGTGCAATCCATTACCCGTGCCATCTTTTTTCTCCATTCTGAATTATTGACACAAGTATTTTATTATATAATCGCTTTTGTGTTGTCCTGTCACAAGACATTTGACAAATTATTCCAGTTTTTTTACCTGTTTAGAACATTTTGCACGGATTTCACCAAAAAAGACTTATCCGAATCATAAAAATTATCCCGAATAAGTCCATTTTTTAATTTTCTCAAATATCGTCCAGCCCAGCCGGCATACAGACATATTTGTCTAATATCACAGCCAAATACTCTTCTCTTTTGGCAAAAAAATTCTTTAGTTCCTCAATTCCTGCATAAAAATCAGATAAAGAATTATCTCCAAAAAAACGCTTGTCGTTCTCCCTCATAGGCTCAGCCATAAAATTCTGATATTCATCAAGATACTTATTCATTGCTTCAGAATCAAAAACAGTATCCGAAAGTTCTTCCATGTGAAGGATTCTTCGGCAGACTCAAGAATGAAATGTTTTACAACCGGAAGTGGAACGGAGTAAGTATAGATGATTTTATAAGCATCCTTGATAAATATATTCATTGGTATGCTGAAACAAGGATAAAAATGTCACTTGGTGGACTTAGTCCAATGCAGTATCGCAAAGAACTCGGTTACGTTGCATAAAGGAGAAATATGAATTATTCAGATTATTTTGAAATCAAACATTACTCAGATGTAGTATCTATGGATGAGTTCATCTCTGAAGCTATGAGAACAGATATAAAAATGAATGTAAATCAAGAAACTATTAATTATCTTAATACATCACGGATTACTTTGAAAAATGAAGTGTTAACCTGCTATCAATTTCTTAAAGAAAAGAATCCACTTCAAGATTATCAACAATACCGCGATGGAGAATGAAACAAGGGGATATGATATGGTCCAAGAAAACGT